>JAPXKQ010000166.1:0-4880 GCA_033809995.1 Tissierellaceae bacterium | reverse complement strand
AACAGGGAGATAATCCCTACTGCTTTTGTTTATAAAGATAATCTATTAGAAGATAAGGAGTTGATGAATTTTATTATAGAAAACTCTGAATTTGATGAAAAACAATTAAAAGAGTATATTAAAGATAAAAATTCTATAGTAGCTATTCCCTTAAATTGGGAAATAGAAAGTCCAGATAGAAGCAAAATGTTTATTGCTAATAGAATTGTTAGATATGGGAAAAATAATATATTAACTCATGTAATTGGCTATATAAACAAAGCAGAGAATAGAGGAGAAGCAGGTATTGAAAAGGTATATGATGAAATTTTAAAAGATGGTGAAAAACATTTTCTTTATTTAGAAGTAGATAGAGGGAAAAACAAGACCCTTAATGGAGAATATATGGTATCACAAGATAAAAATATAATGGATCCAAAAGCTGTTAAGTTGACAGTAGATTATCACATTCAAAAGATTGTAGAAGAAGTTTTGGATGAAAAAGGTATCCAAGGTGCAGTAATTGTAGCCCATGTAGAATCTGGAGAAATTAGGGCTATGGCTAGTAGACCTAATTTTAGCCAATATGAAATTGATGAATATTTAAAAAGAGAGGACATGGCTTTATATAACAAGGCTATTCAAGTAGCCAATCCCCCAGGTTCTCTTTTTAAAACTGTAGTGTTGTTAGCTGCCTTAGAAAAGGATACTTCTTATTTAAACAAAACCTTTTATTGTAATGGTTACGAGCAAATAAACAATGTAACAATAAAATGTAATGAAGGAAGGGGACATGGATATATTGGATTAAAAGATGCTTTTTCAAAATCTTGTAATTCAACTTTTATCCAGTTAGGACAGGAAATTGGAAGCGAAAGTATTATCCATATGGCAGAGAGATTAGGAATGGGAGAAAGGATAAATATAGGCCTTGTGGAAGAAGTAAAAGGAAATTTACCTAAAGGAAAAGAGCTTAAAGGGCCAGCAATAGGTAATATTTCCATAGGGCAAGGTAGCATTGAAATTACACCTCTTCAAATAACAAATATGATGTTGATAATAGCAAATAAAGGAATAAGAAAGGATATGACTATAGTTGATGGTATAACAACAAAGGATGGATATATGATAAAGGAGTTTAAAAGAAATGATGATGAGAGGATAATATCCCAAGATATAGCAGAAATTGTACAGGATTTTATGATAGAGGTAGTATTAGAAGGTACAGCAAAAAACATGGATTTAGATTTTGTTGGGGGAGCAGGAGGAAAAACAGGCTCTGCTCAGGCTGTATTTAAAGGGAAAGAAACTATACACGGTTGGTTTTCAGGATTTTATCCTGCAAAAAATCCTAATTATGTAATTACAGTATTTGTGGAAGGAGGTTTTTCTGGTTCAGGTGCAGCAGTGCCTATATTTGAGGATATAGCAAAAAGAATTCACCAGATTAACAGATAGGACTGGCACCTTCACTATTTGTAACTCATATACTTTAATATGGGGAAAGTGGAGGTGCTTTATGTTTGCTCATCTTTTATTTTCATGGATAAATTGTACAAAATCTTTTTTATTATTTTCAGGTTATGTAGCTAATACTAACTCTTTTCCAAAACCACTTACTAAGGAAGAGGAAGAATATTACCTGAAATTATATTCAGAAGGGGATGAGAATGCTATAGTCACATTGTGGAAACATTTCTATTGCTTTTTTTTAGAATCAGCACCAAACAGAATAATATCTATGTCCTCTCCATCCCAGATAATTTTGTCGACTACGGACCTATTATTATCCAAGGATGTTTGCCTATTCTTTGCATAATTGTATTTGATTTTCTATAGAATCACCTTTACCAGTGAATTTGGATTTACGAGAGTAGATTGCTATTTTCATTGGATCACCTCATTGGTAGTTATATGTTTATTATATTGCAAAAAGGGCAAAAAAGCTACTTGGCAGTAGCTATTTATTTTACTAGTAGTGTCTAATGACTTAGGCAAAATATCTTTAGTTAATGCAGTACAAGGAATGTCATTGGAATTTAATAAGTTTATTATCTCTACGCTTTTATCACATATCTCCTGATAACCATACATAAAAGGATCGGTTTGAATTCTCCTTTCCATTTGATCTATTTATAGGCGTTTGCGAAACTTTATAACGATTGATAATATAAGCTTTATAAACGAAGTTTTTAATGTATCTCCTCACAGTTGTTTAATTTATACCTATATACCGACTGTGGATTTGTGTATAACTCTTTGTTTTTAGTTACTTGGATTTTTATACCATAGCTTCAACAGTAGATTACTTCATTAAAAAATATTGTTTTTTGAAAAGTTATCCACATTTTCATTAAATTTAGTTTCGCAATTACCTATGATCTATTTATAAAACATTCGGTGTTATTATATCGCACTGATTTTTTATATAAAATATTCTATTTATCATGTTCATTTATATTTAGCTTTTGTTTGGGGACTTTTCTTTCTTAGAAAACAATTTATCTGCTAGTCGAAAACCAAGCTTAAAAGAAGGATAAATTAAAACTAAGACAATAATAGTTCCTAAAAATGCATTGTTTATGATTAGAATTGGAAATGTTATTAGGATAAAATATAAGAACAATGAGGAAATAACACCTAAGATATTATTAAAAAAGTTTCTTTTAACCTTTGTTTTTTTCTTATCTATTGTTTTGGCACTATCTTTAAAATTACTATCGTAATTAGTTTGATTGTTTTCTTTACCAATACCTACAGAGAATCTATCGTATTCTTCATCGTCTGTATCAGAATTAATATTTACTGTTATGGTATATGCCAATCCCCTGGCTTCCAAAGTTGGCTGAACGCCTTCAAATGGAATGCCATTTTTTATAATAGTGGCATACTCCCAATCTTTGTCTAATTTAGGATTTATAGTATTAGGTAAATTATCAACATTGTTCAAAATAGTATCCATATCAAGAGCAGGACACAGTTTATAAGTTGCTAACCTAGAAATCAATTCATTTTTAATACTATTTTTATCAATATGGAAAATACCTTTTGTATCCATAATGCCATATGAATACCATGGATCATTATAAGCATGCATTTGAGCTCTATGGCATCCAAAAGGATTGGATGTAAATTCACTTGCTCCATGACAGAAATCTGTTTTTCCACTTCTGCATTTATCTCCATAACAGTAATTTAAATTTCCTACTATTTTACGATCTGCCATTACTCCATTAATAATGACATAACATGATTTCCAGTTAGAAACTAATTCATATAGTTTAATAAATTGTAGGTATTCGTTAGGCTTGTCCGAAAAAATTGCTTGATGTAGAACTTTTCCGTCAATTATATTCTCAATGTATTGAGGGGCTAGTTTTGCTAATGCTACAGCTTGATTATAGTTTTTAGAAGTTGACTCTCCAAAAGAAATGCTGACATACCATTCAGGGAATACAATATCAGTGGATATATTCGGTAGTTTATTAGTGTCTTCTGATTCTTCTTTAATGTTTTCCTTTTCAACACTTTCTAATTCCTTTAGAATTAAGTCCTTTTGCTCTGGTAAAAATAATTTATTTGTATTTCTATATTTTATTTTTTCTAATTTCTTATAAAAATTTAAAACCCATTTTAATGATTCTTTATTTACATAATGAAGCCTAATATACATATCTTTTTGAAGGGTTCCAGGATATTTATGTAGATGATTGACAACTTCTTTTGCAGCTATTTCACAATTATTAATCCAATCTAGTTGTTCATATCTCTCTGATTCATCAAGTATACCGGCTTTATAACATTTATCAATTGTTGATTTTGCTTTGTCCCATTTTTCATATCTCATATACATATCCGGAAGCTCATCTCTACAATACATAACAGGAGGGGTCTCACCCCATTCTGCATTAAATTGTGCTACTACTTTATCTAATATATTTAATATTTGTTCCCCAGATTCAAAGTATTGATTTATATCTTTTTTGGAACAATTAGTTTTTGAAATAGAGCTCATATTATTTTGTAATTCAAAATACTTATCTAGAATATCCATGATAATCCTCCTTTAAGATAAATTTAAAAAACTTATCAACAAATTCCGACACATTAACATAATATGTAAAATGGCTAAAAATAGCCATTACCTTTGATAGTGTTTTTATATGTGTTTAAACAACTAAACTAAATGTATATATTGTGCTTTTTAAATAAATATAAAAAACCTTCAAAATAGTATGGTTGACATGTTTAAAATGCTTTTATAATATATAAAAAATACAATATATAGCATAAAGAACGCACGTTTGATATAATATTTTTAACAAAACATACATTCGTCACTATAATATTTCATAAAGGGGCAGGAGTGGTGGAAGATTTAGACTACATAAAAAAATTAATCTTAGAAATATTAATAAATTTTACAGAGGAAAAAATGAAAGAAGCAATAAAACATATAATTGATAACAAAAAAGGCAATTGACCGTTAAGTTAGTTGCCTCTTTCCCTGTATAGTAGTATATTTTATTTAACAATTTTTTTCTTTAGATTAAAGATTTCTTTTTCAGTTTGGAATTCTTTATGGGTAAGGAAGTCTAGATCATCTGATATTTTATCTAATTTAGTATTTGTAGCAATATGATTAGCAGCATTTTTAGTATCTAATTCGTGGATTTGTTCTTTAATCTCCTGGAGTTTATTTAAAACTTCCACATGATTATCATCTACCTTTTTTTCTAAACTACTAATTTGGCTTTGTACTTGATTTAATAAATCTAATATCTTTTCTTCATTATTCATGATTTCAACTCCTTTATTCTTTTTTCATCTTTTTCTTAAATTCTAATAATAACTTATAAGTCTCAATCAATTCCTGTGGAGAGGTTTCGTCAAATTCTAGT
>JAPXKQ010000165.1:0-4896 GCA_033809995.1 Tissierellaceae bacterium | reverse complement strand
TAAATGATAAGATTATTAATAGTATAAGAGAGTTCTTAAGAGTGAGAGAAAGTGAAAGTCCATATTTATTTGCAAATAGTAATGGTAATGTGATTCATAGGTCAACAGTTAACAAGGTTTTCAACAAGTATAGCGATAAGATCACGCCTCATACATTGCGACATTATTTTTGCACAATTGCTTTGGAGGGTGGCTTATCGGTTCATGAGGTTGCCTATTTAGCAGGGCATAGCAATATTCACACAACACTACTTTATTTAAATCCGAGTAGAGAATCAATGAGAAATAAAGTAAACCAATTATGATATTTCAATATTTAGACTATGGTAACCAGCCATGGTCATTTTTTTAAGAGAAAATGACAAAATATTTCCATATGTTGTATAATTAAATTATGTAGAACTGAGGGTGTTAGGGGGATACTATGAGAAGGTGGTTAAAAGAGATTAAGAGAGAAGAGTATATTGAGTATTATATAAGGTTTGATTATATTATTGACAAAAAAGAAGCAGATAAAGAATTAAAGATGGAAGAGTTTAAAAATGCCTTTCTATCGTATTTTCTAAGTAAAAATATTTCAAAGGATTATCTAATAGATGATGATAAAAATATTTGTATAAGTAACATTTCGCCAGAAAATAGAGAGTTAGTATCACAAATCATTTCAAACATTTTTGAAAGAGAAAATAAAGAAAATAATATAAAAGGTTTAATCGGAGAAAGTATATGTACTTGGCTATGTGAAACTTTTGATTCTAAGCCTATTTTATTTCAACCTGTTAAGAGGGGAAATGCTTCTGAACAAGGCACTGACAGATGGGAACTAAGATATAATAATGAAAGCAAAATAATACTAAGGATATGGAGTGCTAAATGCACAGAAAACAGACCATCAACAAGAGCAGCAGAGATCAGAAAGAATGATTTTTCGTCTGTAGAAGTAATTGGGATATTAGATCAGGTAACTGACTTGATACAGCATAGCAGAGGTATTAATTTGAGATTAGAGGATATAAAGAAAATACGATTATCTGCCTTAAAGCCAGATTCTCTTTTATCTTTTGGAGTGGTAATGATAATTGATTGGAAGTTATATGAAGAGATGTATGGAGAAACTCGTGGAAGAAGGTTAAATATATTTACTCAACCTTTTGCAGATAATGCAGAAAAGATAGTACGCATGGTACCAATTGGGGATTTGAAAGAATACGTTTCAACTTTCGATATTAATTTAGAAAATGAATTGGCAGGTGAATATTATGTCTGATTTGCTTACCATTGAATCACTATGCCAAGGGTTGAATGGTTATAAGAATCATATAGAAATTAATCATAGAATAAATGAAATTCATTTTTTAATTACAAAGTATTTATTAAGTATTGATAATGATATCGATACTATTGAGTACATAGATTTAAAGAAACTTAAAGAAATAGCCCTATACCTTTTTGATATAGTTATAGATGACCTGTTTTTAAGAGATATTGAGCCAGAATCAAGAAAGACTATATTTACTCTATGTCAAAATATTTTTGAACAGTTATGCAAAATATATCAAAAGGATTATGATAGATATAAGAATGAATACTTTGAATTAACATTTATGGCAATAGCATGTGCATCCATAGGTAAGAATCCTGCTAAATCATTTGTGCTTTTCAAAAAATATGTAGATGGTTTCATCACTATTAATACTATTGAAGAAAAGATATTACTTTTACTTAATGCATATTTGGCAAAAGATTATAAGTTTGTAGAAAATAAGAAGACTGACATCCTAGTAAGCATTAAAAAAGGAGATATTCAAGATGATCTCAATAAAGTATTGATTAAAATATTTTTACAAACATTAAAAATGATAAACTATTTTAAAACAGGAAATGAAAAGTTAATTGCACATGCAGTGAAAGAATTGGAAGAGATAAGACAATATTGCCTAGACAATGACTATTACAGAGAAATATGGATAATAAAAGTTCTTATTAAGCACATAAATGTTTCTGTTAGAAATTCCATGTGGAAAGTTTTAGGCCCATTTCTAAGTCCTGATACTATAAAATTGTTTGTAGAAGATCAGGAAAGACCTCTTTTTGAACTATGGGAACACCAGAGAGAAATTGTAGAATGTTCACTTTTTACAAATGAACACAATATAATTCATATTCCAACAAGTTCTGGAAAAAGTTTGATAGCACAATTAACCATATTAAAAGTTTTGGAAGAGACTGAAGATGCTACATGTGTATATGTAGTACCTACGAATGCTTTGTTAAATCAGGTTAGAAATGATTTAAATAGTATATTAGGTAAGATGAATCTTAATGTAGAAACTTTAATATCTGGATATGATGTTATCAACTCAGATATTGAAGAAAATCAACTTGATACATCAAGAGTAATAATTGTAACTCAAGAGAAATTAGACAGTTTAATAAGAAGAGAAGACGATTTTATTAAAAAATGTAAATTGTTTATTTTTGACGAGTTCCAAAATATTTCACAAGGATCCAGAGGTCTATTATTGGAGTTAATTGTTACAAAAATAAAGTGTTTTAATATCGGAAATCAACCTAAATTAGTATTTCTATCTGCTGTTTTGCCTAATATACTTTCATTTAAAAAGTGGATAGGTGAAGATATAACTTGTGATTACTCAAATATAGATTGCAGGCCAACGAGGCAAGTGAAATCTATAGGGTATTTTAAGAGAAGTATGCCTTCAGAAGGTAGAACAACTAAATATAATGAGACTATTGATAGTAACTTAAGAATATTTTATGAAAATGATGGCGTAGGCAATATTAAACTTCCAACAATTGAAAGACAATTAACTAATAAGTCAAAGTATTATAGAATGCAGAATTTCTGTGCAGACTTATCAGAGAGATTTGCTAACATAGGAAATGTATTAGTCTATTTACCAAATACAAGATGGTTTAAATCATTTTGTAATGCTATGTGTGAAAAAGATTTAATGATTTCAACACATGAAGCATTAGTTTTAAAAGATATAGCAGAATATGTTGCTTTAACCATGAAGGTCGACCATTATCTTGTAAATTCTATAAAAAAGGGAATAGCATACCACCACAAAAGTTTACCAGATAATGTAAAGAGAGTTATTGAAGTATATTTTAAAAGAGGAATTATAAAGGTTCTCGCATCAACCAGCACATTAGCACAGGGACTTAATTTTCCCATTTCCACTATCATTGTTGGTTCTTTAAACGTTGGAGGTAATGTCTTAACACCTGCTGATTTCCAAAATCTAGTTGGAAGAGCAGGTCGAGCAATGAGAGAAACTGAAGGATACGTTGTATTAGCATTGCCGATAAAATCTGAATACTCGCAAAATTATAATGAAAGATATATTGATAGAATAAACAGTGAATATTTATCTATTAATACTGAAGATATAGTAGTTAAAAGCACAATTCAAAATTTGATTGAGGTTTTAAAAAAGCAGGAATCTGATCTTGACAGGCAAGAAAAAGAACTAATTAGGACATATAACTCTATTATATTTGATTTGGAGCAGACTGGTTTGCTTGAGGAAGATGAATCATATGATAGTATAATAAACTCACTATTTTTTAGTGTAGAAGCAACTGAAGAAGATAAGAATGATTTAAAGTCATTTACAAAAGAAATGGTTGCTGCAATAAAGTTTAAGATTTCAGCCATTGAAGATACTTCTATGAGAAAGATACTTAAACAATCGGGTTTAAGCCTAGATAGTTCAATTGTTATTTATGAAGCCGTTATTGAATTTTATAATAACAATATAGGTTCGGTTTTTGAAAGTAATAGATTAAATAAGCATTTTATTAGTTTAATCGACAGTGTTAAGAATATTCCTGAGTTTTATATAGATAAGGACGGAGAGTTTATATTCAATTGTATAAATTCTTGGATATTTCTTTCATCCTATAAAGATATATGTGATCAATATTTTGGTGGCAACTATGATAATTGTATAAATTTTATCAGTGAAAATATTGTATACAAATCAGCATGGGCATTTAGTATAATATATCAAATTTTTGATAGGTTATTATTGGATCAACTTGATGAACTACCTTATAATAGTGACTTTATTAGATTGTTGACAGATTTTAGTTATTTACCAGCATATTGTAAGTTTGGTGTATATAATAGAAATATGATTGAAATATTAGAAAGTGGTCTGTACGAAAGAGAATTGCTGATAAAAGTTCATACTTTATTTGAATTGCATACTCAGTTAGTAGAGTATGACCTACAATTATTCTATTCTTGGGCATCTGCTGTCACTCTTGTAGATGTTGAAGATAGAAATATTAAGATAAGTAAACATGAAAAACAAATGTGGAATGATTATAAGAAATCAATACTTGGAGAGATCAAATTAGAAATTGATATAGTGTCTGTTTCAATAAAAGGATATGGTATGTATGATAGAAAATATTTGGTTAGGGGTGAACCATTAATATTAATACATGAACCAGAAAATCAATATGATCCTAATGCAATTAAGATATTATCATTAGATAATAAAATGTTAGGTTATGTTCCAAAGAGGCAAACAGAAATAATAAACGACTTTATTATTAATAAAAAAGCATGGATGGTCTTCAATAAAATTGATAAGGGAGAACGTGTATGTTACTTATATATAATAAAGTAGATTCCTTTGTTTCTTTACACACGAGTTTGTTTACAATTACAAAGTTTGCTTATCGCAAGCGCCAACCGTCAGGGGGAGAATTCCCTTTGGCGGTTTTTTGTATTCAAAAATAGATATAGAAATAAATAAAAATATGCTAAACGGACGCAGTTTTAATCCCTCGTAAGCCTGTATAATTCGTATGTGTAGGTGGTTTCGATATTTCCTCCCGTAGGTTATACCCTGCGTA
>JAPXKQ010000164.1:0-4922 GCA_033809995.1 Tissierellaceae bacterium | reverse complement strand
TCCTGTTAGTATGTTTTGTGCGTATAATGGTTGTACTTCAAAGAATTTCCCTTCGTCCGCTAGTAGTCCTATTACTTCTTTCATATCATATGGTTTGTTTGGATTTACTGGTACTATTTCATTTAGTTTTTCTTCTACCCTATTTATATAATCATTTGTTTCATATTTAGGGGATTCTTCAAGGTTATTTGAAGGTAAGTATGATAATAATTCCTTTATTCTTTCTATACTTTCTGCTTCTGTTTTGTCTATGAAGTGTGCTACTCCACTTACTGTATTGTGGGTACTTGCTCCACCTAATTCTTCTTGTGTTACTTCTTCTCCTGTTACTGATTTGATTACTTGTGGTCCTGTGATAAACATCATACTTGTTTTATCTACCATAAAGATGAAATCTGTTAATGCTGGGGAATACACTGCTCCACCTGCACATGGTCCCATGATTACTGAGATTTGTGGGATAACTCCTGATGCTATTGTGTTTCTATAAAATATCTTTCCATATCCTGATAGTGCGTCTACACCTTCTTGTATTCTTGCTCCTCCTGAGTCGTTAAATCCTACTATTGGTGCTCCCATTTTTAGTGCCATTTCTTGAACTTTACAAATTTTATTTGCGTGCATTTCTCCTAAGGACCCGCCGACTACTGTAAAATCCTGTGCATATACAAATGTTAGTCTCCCATCTACCGTTCCATATCCTGTGACTACACCATCTGAAGGAGCCTCTACGTTTGCCATATCAAAATTGGTAGATCTGTGTTCTACAAATTTATCGATTTCAATGAAACTATCTTCATCTAATAAAAGATTTATTCTTTCTCTTGCGGTCATCTTTCCAGAGCTATGCTGTTTTTCAATCCTCTTTACTCCGCCACCTAATTGGATTTTGGCTGCTGTGTCAAGAAGCTTTTCGATTTTTTTCTTCATTTTAACCCTCCTCGTATAAATGCTATCTGCCTAAAATATTAGCGACAAATCTTTCTCCCAAAACTCATAAGAGAACTCTTTGCCGCCAATATTTAGTGACTAATTAGTAAATCCATACTTTCTTTAGTTTATTTTACTTGTCTGATAACATCAATAACTGTTCCATCTCTATATTGAACAATCCCTACAATCTTATCTCCGAATTCAATTTTGTCAGGTTTCCCAGTTATCTTTTCAGCTATTTCTTGCAATTCGTTAATAGTATACATCTTAAGATTTGCTTTTTTGAATCTTTCTATCAAATCTTGTCTTAGGGGATTAACAGCTATACCATAGTCTGTTACAACTATGTCTACAGTTTCCCCAGGGGTAACAACTGTAGTTACCTTATCTACAATGATGGGTATCCTGCTTCTAATTAATGGAGCTAATATTATAGATACATTTGCTGCAGCTGATGTATCTGAATGCCCACCAGAAGCTTGACTAATCACTCCGTCCGAGCCTGAAATAACATTTACATTAAAATCTGTATCTATTTCTAATGCTCCAAGCATAACTATATCTAATTTATTTACTGCAGCGCCTGAATTGTGTGGGTTAGCATAGAATCCTGCATCAATTTCAAAATGTTTAGGATTTTTCCCCATGGATTCTACTGCAACTAGGTCAAAACTTTGAGTATCGAATAACCCTTCCATTAATCCTTCTTCTAATAATTGTACTAATTGTGCAGTAATTCCCCCAAGTCCAAACCTTCCTTTTATATTATGTTCTATCATCTTTTCTCTTAATCGTGATGTTACAGCCAATGAAGCACCTGAAGCTCCTGTTTGATATGAAAACCCATCTTTAAAATAACCTGATGCTAAAATTGCTTTAACTGCATTTTCTGCTATTAATATATCCTTTGGATTTGTAGTATTTCTTATGGCTCCCGAAACTATTCCCTTCGGATTTCCTATGGATTCAACTTTAACTACGTAATCTACTTGAGTCTGTTTGATGCTTGCTGGCAAGCATGGATATTCAACTAAGTTATCTGTAATCAATACAACTTGGTCAGCATAGGCTGCATCAACTAATGCATATCCTAGTGATCCGCAAGCCGATGGTCCTGAAAAGCCATTAGCATTCCCATATTCATCACAGGCTGGTGCTCCTAGAAAAGCTACATCTATTTTCAACTCTCCAGATTCTATCGCCCGAACTCTTCCACCGTGAGATCTTATAATTACAGGGTGCTTTAGATAACCTTCTGATATTACATTTCCTAATGGTTCTCTTATTCCACTAGTTTCAATGCCTGTTATTACTCCATTTTTTATATGTTCAATCAATGGTCCATGGCAAGTGGATAGTGAGCTTGGAGCAATTTTTATATCTTTAAGACCCAATTTTGCAATAACTTCCATAACCATATTTACAATGTAATCACCACTTCTAAAGTGATGGTGAAAAGAAACAGTCATTCCATCCTTTAATCCTGTAGCTTTTACAGCCTCTTCAATAGAATCTATTAGTTTTGTTTTATGTGGTAAAGGCCTTTTTAATTTTGGACCAACCTTATTCCCTTCTGGAATAATACTAAAAGGGCTTTCATAAGGTTTAATATAACCAATACCTTCAATGTATTCTGGGATTTCTCTACCTACTCCATTTTTAATCATATTGTCCACCATCCTTATACAATCCTGTGGCCTTTGCTAGTTCTAGAACTCTATAAGCCCTATCAACAATTGGTCCGTCAATCATCTTACCATCTAAAGCTATAACGCCTGAACCGCTTCTTTCTGCTTCATTGATTGCATCAATAACCCTTTGAGCATTTCTAATCTCCTTTTCAGTTGGAGCAAATATCTTATGAACTAGGCCTACTTGCCTTGGATGGACAACTGATTTCCCATCAAAACCTAATTGTTTAATTAATTTAGTTTCTGCTATAAATCCTTCATCATTACTAATATCAGCATATACCGAATCTAAAGCATAAATACCAGCAGCCCTTGCTGCCAATACAATTTGACTCCTTGCTGCCAGTAATTCTACGCCTTCAGCTGATCTTGTTGTCTTAATACTTGTTACAAAATCTTCGCCACCAATTGCAATACCTATTAACCTTTTACTTGATCTTGCAATTTCATAAGCATTAAGAGCACCTAAAGGCCCTTCTATAGCAGCCATCATTTTTGTGGTTCCAACTTCCAATCCAAGTTTTTCTTCTATTTCAGATATAATCCCATCTACTTCTAACACATCTTCAGCTGTTTCAGTTTTGGGTAATCTTATAACATCTGGTTGTGCTCTTACCATAGCTTCTAGGTCTGCTCTTCCAAATGGTGTATCTAGTCCATTGATTCTAACTACAGTTTCTGTATCACCGTAGTCTACTGTAGTTAATGCATGGTAAACTAAAAACCTAGCAGCATCCTTCTCCTTTATTGATACAGAATCTTCCAAGTCAAACATAATCGAGTCTGATCCATATAAATGTGCATCCATTACATTTGCAGGATTATTTCCTGTTACATACATCATAGTTCTACGTAATTTTACCATTTACTACTCCCCCCAGTTGTAGTCGTCTTTATCTGCAGCTCGATATAAAGCAGTAAGTGTTCTAGCCTTAATTACAAAGTCCACTGCTCCCTTATCTACAGCCCTAACAACCGCATTTTCTACACCTTCATTTTTTATAGTTTCTTCTATTACCTTTTTTATTTGCCTACCAAATTGTTTTATTACTGCACTTTGTAGATAAATTTCAATACCAGAATTGTCTGTAGGCTCAATAATAATGTTTATGTCACTGGATTCTACAGTTCCAGCCATTCCCATCTTTTTTAATTCCATCTAAATTCCTCCCTTTAACTTCTATTTATGTGCTTTAATACTTTCAATAATTTCTTTTGCATTATCAGATTGTATAAATCTATATGTTGTCATAGGAACAAGCTTCTTCAAAAATTCATAATCATCTTCCTTAATTGCCTTACGTACTTTGGATGCACTTATTACTTCTTTATCTAATTCAAGCCTTGGAATTTCCAAAACCTCAATATTATATTTAGGAAGTAATTCCTTCATCGTCTCATTATATTCATTAGTTACAGGATCCTTAGGTTCTTCCCCAACAATTCTACGATTGATTCCTAATGCAGGTGCTATATACTCCCCAAAAATTTTAATATCTAACATTGCATGGGTTTTGACTACGGAATTTTTTTCTTTAATAAAATAGGAAGGAAATGTTGAATTAGAAATAATATAATCTTCGCCCTTATGAATTATTACATTATCTAAGTGTCTTGTCCCTTCTTCCAAAAGTCTTAGTCTTACTTCATTAGGAAATATTGAACGATTTTCCCATACTAGAAATATATGTAGTACATCACTTATCTTTGAGGCTTTCTCTATTAAGTATTGATGACCCAATGTAAAGGGGTTGCAATTCATAACAATGCTAGAGATAATAGAACCTTCTTTCCTTTTAGCCTTAAGCCTTTCTATATAATTTTTAATACCATTGGGGTTATTCTCTAAAAGAGAGACCTTTCCTTCTATACTAGTTATCTCTTTAAAACCCATATCTTCAAAAAGTTCTTTATTCTTAGGTTTAGTAAAAATAAATAGATGTGCATTACCCCTTTGATACTCTTCATTAATCAAAAGTGAAATTATTCTATTAGAAATGCCTTCTCCTTGGTATTTAGAATCAATGGCAATACATTTTAATACACTCCCTGAAAGTGAACCTGTAGCAATTATAGAATCATTATCATAAATTCCTATAGTATAATCTACATCCTTTTCCAGTAAAAGCTCATGTTCTTCCAAAAAATCTGCTACCTCTTTTCTTTCGGAGGCCCTATTTAGATTAATAATCCTAACATCAAAATTCTCTTTGAACATATGAAAACCTCCAATATATTCATTCTAATATAGATACAATCAATCTTATTATCTGTGGAAATATTGATACTACAGTAACT
>JAPXKQ010000163.1:0-4934 GCA_033809995.1 Tissierellaceae bacterium | reverse complement strand
ATCTCTTTTTTAGCTTCTTCTATGTTCTCACCAAAATAACTATCCCCGCAGATTATAGTAGCAACTATTTCAGCTTCACCTTTAAATCCTGCATTTAATGCAAGTCCTGGTCCTATGACCTGTTCCCTTACCTCAGGTCTATGGTCAGCCTTTTCCTCTCCACCTATTCCTGCGAAGAATTGATTTATATAGTGAACTACTCTATACTTTGTCATTAATTTCCCCCCTCTCTCTTATTTGTTTGGGTTATATTAATCATTAAATTTACCATACTCATTTCTCATTGAACTAACTTCATTAGTTATTTCATCTACATCAAGAACCATTTCCATCATACCTATTTGTTCATCATAAACATCAGCATCTACTTCAGCCTTGAATTCTGGTTCTACTGCATGATATACTCTAAGTCCCAAGTTCACTCCAGCTAAAGGACCTGCAAAAGTTGGATCTCCAGCTGTAACTGTTTCTGCTGCAAGACCTGCTGCTTCAGCTTCAGCTCCACCTATAATTACAACAATATTTTCTGCTCCATATTTTTCGGTTAAAGACTTAACCCTTCCTTGGATTTCCAAATCCATTGCGCCTGCAGCCGTTCAGACAAAACATTCTGTTGCTGAAAAAACTACTTCGGCAGGTGTGGTTTTAATACATTCTTCAATAGCTGGGCCTGGAATACCATCCCTATCTCCGATGATAATAACTTTTCTATTAGCATCAAAAATTGTCATATCCACACATCCTTTCTTTAATCAATTTTATATTAATATCCTGTTGCTGACATTTCATTAAATCCTAGTTCATTAGTTGCACCTGTTATAGCTTGGATTTCTACTGTGATTGTACCATCTTTAGATAAACTTCCATCAAACCCACCTGCTATAATATCAGTGTAATCAAGAGTACCTATAACCTTATCCATTGATGGAAGAACGATTACTTCGTTTGCATTACCTCCTGTAACCACTGCATCAGCAGCCTTATCTGCATCTGCTAATGATTGGCTTGCACCATCACGGCCTGCATACTCGTCAGTGATAATAACAGTCTTTATACCCTTGGCTTCTATCTTCTTACAGTTCATAATAAGGTCAGTATCTGGGTTACCAAATCCTTCTTGTGAAACTATAACACCATCTAGCCCCATAAATTCTGCTAATTTAGCAGTCCAATCTGAAGATCTTTCTTTATCAGCTAGATAAACATTTTCGTTTGTGATAATAACACCAACAAAATTTAACTCCTTACCATGTTGCTTGAAAAGATCGTGAATTACAGGATTGTTTAAATGATGGTAAGTTGTATTTTTATCACATGCTGATACACAGTTACCGCTGATAATTGCACCATCCATTAATTCTGTTGGATATAGGATTGTTGGCACAATTTGTTTTGCATCTACTCCATATACATATGTGTCATGTAGTAATCCTTGTGATTGTAGCATTAAAACATAGGCTACCTTTGGTAAATTTGGATAAGCATTTATCCCTTGTAAGAAAGGTAATGTTTCATAAGTCTCATGACTATCAGGAGCTATTGTTTTAGCTGCTTCAGCAAGATATGCTGCAGCTTTTAATCCTGCAAACCTAACAGCTCTTTCATGATCATGTTGTTTTAAACCATCAATCGGTTCACAAATGAGTACAACATTGTTTAATTTTGAGAATGGACTATAATCTGCTCCAGGTCCAGTCATATCTATGATTCCCTCTTGGAAACCTACTATTTTCCCAGTAGTCACAACTGCACAACCCTTTAGAGCGTTGGTCTTTCCTGAACCTACCGTTTGAACCTTGGATAATACTCCAGGAAATACTCCACCCAGACCTTCAACTTTCACCCTTGGTTCTATTACGTCCTTAACTGGTGTAATCCTAACACTTTCACCTGGTCTAGCAATATCAACGTCTACTGATTTTAGGTGTTCATCTTCTTTAATCAAGTTGATTAGTTCAACCTTATTAATATATAAAACACCTTTTTCAATCTTGGTTACATCACCAAATTGAACATCATTAATTAGAACATGCCCTAATTCAAGACGCATAAATTCACCTCCTCTTAAATTAACAGATATATCTCAATTCTGGACTATCCAGAATTAAAATCCTAATAATACTTTTTTAACATTTCCTCTACTGACTTTGGATTTGCCTCATCAGCAACTAAAGAATCTACTTTTTCCCCATCTTTGTAAATTGCTATTACAGGCAATCCTAAAACCTTTTGAGAAATAGCAAGTCTTCTTGCAGTAGTAATGTCTAAAGATGTAAATTTTATCTTGTCACCATAAGTGTTTTCATATTCATGAACATGTGGCATCAATGCTTTACATGGTTCACAAGATGGACTCCAATAGTCAACTAATACATAGTTTTCTGCTTTTAATACTTCCTGTTCAAAATTTTCTTTATTTAATTCTATCAATTTGTTTTTCCCCCCTCTACTCAAATTTAGATTCGATGTATTTTTCAGCTTGGATAGCAGCTATAGCTCCATCAGCTGTTGCTGTAACCACTTGTCTTAAGGACTTGACTCTATTGTCTCCAGCTGCAAATACACCATCTACATTTGTTTTCATATTCTCATCTGTGATAATATATCCACCTTCCATATTTATTAAACCTTCAAATATCTTTGTTGCAGGATTGTAACCTATAAATACGAAAATACCAAAGGTTCCATCATCTTCATCTGCAACGATTTCTCTTTCTTCACCTGTTTTTAGATTCTTAATGGTCATAGACTCAAGTAAGCCTTCACCTTTTACTTCTGTAACTACAGTATCCCATAGAAAATCAAGTTTTTCATTTTTAAATGCCTTTTCTTGAATTGACTTAGCTGCCCTTAGTTCATCTCTCCTATGAACAATTGTAACCTTTCTAGCAAATTTGGTAAGGTACATAGCCTCCTCAACTGCTGAGTCGCCTCCACCAATTACATAGACTTCTAAATCCTCAAAGAATGGCGCATCGCATGTTGCACAGTAAGAAACACCTCTTCCTGTTAATTCCTTTTCTCCAGGACATCCCATAGGTTTAGGAACTGCACCAGTTGCTATAATTACTGACTTAGCTTCATAAGTTTGTTTTTCACCTTTTAGGATCTTAATATCACCGGAAAAATCTACTGACACGATATTATCATTGATTTTTTCTGCCCCAAATTCTTCTGCTTGATGTACCATTCTTTCAACTAATGATGGCCCAGTTGCATTTTCAATAGATCCAGGATAATTCTCAACTTCGGCTGTAGTTGCAATTTGTCCACCAGCATTTTCTTTTTCTATTATAAGAGTTTTAAGCCTTGCTCTAGCAGCATATAAACCCGCAGAAAGACCAGCTGGACCTGCTCCTATAATAACAACATCGTAACTCATAGGAATAAAACCTCCTTTAGTATAAATAATTCTTTAAAGAAAAATTTTTCTTAAAAATGGAAGGACATTTTCACATCTCTTTTATATTTTTACCCAATTCAAAAAATATTAACAAAAAAAACAGAATAAATAGACTTAACCTATTTACTCTGTTTGTTTACCTGAGAGATTCTCTAAAATTTTAGATTGCTCCTTCGGTGCTTAAAAGCTTTCCAGAGGTCTGTCCAATTACGGTCCTTTTACCTGTGAGATTCAATATAGATTGGCTATTCTATAAATTACTCCTTCGGTGCTTTTACAAGTCTCTCCCGTAATCTTCTTTCAGAAATATAACATTGTTAGAAATTTAACAGTTCTGGATATATTATATATTAAATTGTAAAATATTACAAGCAAAAGTTGTTAATTTATTTAAATTTATCCAACACATACATAGCTATATTTAGTGAATGGTCAGACACTCTTTCCAAATTGCTAATTGCATCTAAAAATATGACCCCTGGACCAGTTTCACACTGCATTTTATTTAGTCTATCAATATGATTAGACCTATTT
Source organism: Tissierellaceae bacterium (assembly GCA_033809995.1). Lineage (GTDB taxonomy): Bacteria > Bacillota > Clostridia > Tissierellales > Tissierellaceae > Paratissierella. Next base: position 997 of record JAPXKQ010000163.1, on the reverse strand, counting down.
TGCTTTTCCAGTCTGTCTACTTCATCTTCTAAAGCTACTACTTTTCTTGCCAACTTTTCGTCCGTATTTTTAAATGCTGCCATTGTTGTAGTGAATACCTCATCACATACTCCAAACATTTCATTTAATTCATTTTTTGCATCACCAGAGAAGGTGATGTTGTTATTTAAATTATATTGTGCCAATTCAACTATGTTTTCTAAGTGATCTCCTACTCTTTCGATATCATTTATTGTATATAGTAGTATATTTACTTCACCATGTTGTTCATCTGATAAGGGAGCATTAGAAAGTTGAACTAGATATTCTGTTATCTCTCTTTGAAGTTTATTGATCGTTTTTTCTCTTTCAAGTACAGGTTCTATATTTTCATCTTTTCCATCAATTAAAGCTTCTTTAGACTCTTTCAAATTAAGTAATACCAACTCACCCATATGAAGGATTTCTTTATTTGTTTGTGCTAAAGCAATTGAAGGTGTTTCAATAATTCTGTAATCTAAGTGTTTTGATGCCATTTGTTCTGATGTATCATCACCTGGGACAATTGTTTCTACTATTTTAACCAATAAATTAATAAATGGAAATTGTAAAATAACATTTACTACATTGAATAAAGTGTGAGCATTGGCTATTTGCCTTGAAATATTTCCAGGAGAAAATTTAGTTACAACATATTCTATAGGATACCTTAAAGCAATCATGAAAATTAGTGTACCAATTAAATTAAATAAAAAGTGTATAAGTGCAGCTCTTTTTGCTGTTTTGTTTGCCCCAAAACTAGATATTAAAGCAGTTGTCGTTGAACCTATATTTGAACCAAAAAGAATTGGAAATGCAATGCTCATATCAACCAAGCCTTGGCTAGCTAATGCTTGTAGTAAACCAACTGAAGCACTACTACTTTGAACTATGGTGGTAATACCAAATCCCACCAACATTCCTAAAATAGGATTATCCAAACTAATCATAACATTTGTAAATGCAGGTAAATTTGCCA
>JAPXKQ010000162.1:0-4973 GCA_033809995.1 Tissierellaceae bacterium | reverse complement strand
TTATAGGGTAGAGAAATAAGAGTATTCAAAACACTGATAAATAAAGGGTTTCCTGACAATGAATTTTTCTCATGACATCTTTGTCGAGGACGTTAATGTCGGGAAACCCTTATTTTTATTCTTCGAGGAAACATATCAACTACCCTGAAAGTGATAGGGGTGAGTTGACAGATTAGATAAATTAACAAGGTTGAGAAGACAGGATAGATGAATACTGATACATACTTATTGCCTTTGGTATTTCGGCTTTTATTCTGCGAATAGTCAATATATATTACCTTTATGTAAATATATATTGACAAAAATATAAGGCAATGATATAATTACAACAAGAATAAATGGAGGTAAAGTTGTATGGACTTAAATATTGTTATCAATCAAGATTGCATAGAAGGAATGAAAACCCTTGAAGATAATACAGTTGATTTGATTATAGCAGATCCGCCTTATAATTTATCAAAAGGCGGTGAGTGGAAATGGGATAACAGTGTAAAACTTGCGGGCATGGGAGGCAATTGGAACAAGGTTATGGAAAGTTGGGACAATATGTCTTTATCGGAGTACTTTGCCTTTACAATTACTTGGCTAACTGAAGCGCAAAGAATTCTAAAACCAACTGGTTCTATGTGGATTTTTGGTACATATCACAATATTGGAATTATAAATGTAGTTTGCCAACTTCTTAATATAGAAATTATTAATGAAGTTATTTGGTATAAGCGTAATGCCTTTCCAAATTTATCTGGCAGGCGATTAACTGCTAGCCATGAAACCATATTATGGTGTAATAAAGGCGGTAAAAAGCGTGAGTATTACTTTGACTATGATTATTCTAAAAATGGTAATTTTGATTACGATTCTTTAAAACAGCCTGGAAAACAGATGAGAACTGTATGGGACATATCTAACAACAAAGAGAAACGTGAATTAGAATATGGGAAGCATCCTACCCAAAAGCCTCTAAGGATTCTTAAAAGAATGATTCAACTTTCATCAAGAGAAGGAGATATTATGTTAACACCCTTTTCAGGAGCTGGGAGTGAATGTGTGGCAGCAAAGGAGCTAGGGCGAAATTATATAGGATACGAAATTGACCCTCAGTATGTAGATATTACACATAAAAGGTTGGAAAATGCAATTTTAAATAATCAAATGAGCATTTTTGATAGTACTAACAAAGGTGAAGAAAAATGAAAAAATATATAGCTGATGAGAAAAAAATCAGGAAAACCATGATTGATAAAAATATTAGAACTATAAATGAACTTTCCAGACTCTCAGGGGTTTCAAAACCTAAAATATACGAATTTCTCAATGGAAAATCACCGTTGCAAACTACGTTTGTTAGATTAGCGGAGTTTTTAGAAATTGATCCAAATGAATTAATTGTTGAGGTAGAAGAAGATGAATATTAAGCCAGTTATTAAATGGAGCGGAAGTAAACGAAGTCAAGCTTTTGAAATAGTTAATAAAATTCCAAAACATAATAAATATTTTGAGCCTTTTTTAGGAGGCGGATCTATAATGTATGCTCTGAATCCTAGTAATGCTATATGCTCAGATATTTGTGAACCTTTAATAAATCTGTGGAATGTTATCAAGAATGACCCCATTGGTTTAGCAGATTACTATCGCGAACAATGGGAACGGATGCAAGAGGAAGGTTACCAGGTCTATTATGAAATAAGAGATGAATTTAACAGTTCATTTTCTCCCTATAACTTGTTATTTTTATCACGTACATGTGTTAATGGCTTAATTCGATTTAACAGTGATGGTCAATTTAACAATTCACTACATTACTCAAGAAAAGGAATTAATCCAGAAACTCTTAGAAAGATTATCCTCGACTGGTCAAGTCGTATACAAACTGTAACATTTAAAGCGTGTGATTATAAAGAGGCTACACAAGAAGCCGATGATGGTGATTTTATCTATCTTGATCCGCCATATTTCAATACGAAAGGTCGCTATTATAATTTATCCACAATCGATTTTAATGAGTTTTTCGATTATCTAAAAGAGCTTAATAATCGAGGTGTTAAGTGGGCGCTGTCTTTTGATGGTAAAACTACCAATAAGGATTATAGTGTCCAGCTGCCAGAGGATCTATATGTTAACCATTATTACTTGCATGCAGGAAAATCAGCGTTTAAAAAAGTAATGGATAAACAAAGTAATACCGTATATGAATCATTGTATACAAATTATTAAAAAAGAGGCGCTTAAGTGCGCCTTCTTTTCTTATAAAAAGGTACATGTAATTCCTAAGTTGTTAGGATGTGATAATATTAGCTCTTTTAATTGTGTATATTTGGAGTTGTCAGACATATAGTTTATAATTTTTATGTTCCAACCAACTTCTGTAGGGCTTAATGCAAATATTAAATCACATGCAGATAATCTATGAATATTATCGTAGTCCTCCGAGCCGGAATCAATAAATGCGGCTACAGAAACAATATTACTTGGATTAAGAGAAATTTTTCTGCTGGAAATCGACCAGTCGCCATTAATACTTTTCTCACAGCTAGGAATGAACGTAGATAGGTATTTAATATATTGCTTTAGTTGAATTCCTACATTAGTTTCCAAATCATAGGACCTATCCTTAGACTCAATTGACAAAATTATTGAGTTATTATTATCATTGGGATAAAGTTGCAATACATGATCTGGCCTTTTTCCATTAATTTCACCACTAACCCGTGGTAGCGATACCCACCTATATTCACATTGATTTACAATAACAGAAAGACCGCTCCAATCTCCTCCTGGCGGGTTGCATAAACCTTCAAAACATTTATTAGAAGGTAAACTAGTAAATAGCATGTGAATCGCAGAATCTACATCGTCTTCGTGTACACTATTAGGAATAGGTGAAACAATGTCTGAGAAAATAACTTCTTTAGCTGATAGTGCTGTACACTGTTGTTTGTATGTACTGTTTACTCTAAAAAGTGTTGCATTATCCTTCTCATTGAGTAATGGGACATCAAGTAAGAGATAGTCGCTTAACCCTAAAAAAACATTCCAAAAACCGCTTGCACGCGCGACTGTACCCGGATCATTTTTAATCTGTTCAACACGGGTAGAGGTCATTGGGCCATAAATTAAAGTCAATATTTTGGCATGTTCTGACGTCAGCATTGCCAAGAACGGCAGTAGACCCCTATCAGGTCGATTATCATCCCCTCTGGGTTTAAAACCTTTAATAAGACAAATTAGAAGATCTTGGTCGTCCTCTAAAATTATCTGAGCATCATTTTGACTAATGGGATAAAGTGAGACCATTTCATTAACAAAGTTGGTCTTATTTTCTACTGGTATAACTCCAAATGGTAAATCCTTGCATGATATACCATAAGCATATTTTTTAACCACTTTAACAAATTCACGAAGGTTACCAGTCATAGATTTTTCCGCAATTTTCTTACCAAATTGCCATTTCTTTTCTTTGGACAATTCTATAACTGTTGTTTCACCTTTATATATTCGTTGCCAATCTTCAGGCTTAAAATAGTATTTTCCATTGGTATGTATTGAGAAGTAGTTTACCATTTTAAGATTTTTATTAAGTATAGATTTCTCATATTCAATAGTGTCATACCCAAGCATTAGATTAATTAAATAATCTGCTATATCATCTTCTGAAAAAATTGATTCATCAAAGTTTTTCAGTAAAGGATTGTTTTCGTCGAACTCTTCTGATTTAACAAAAGCCTGGGCTCCAAACACTTTTTCTTGTTTTGTATTGTTAATGTAGCTGAAGGGAATAGCTGGATTTGGTGTCCTTATTGCTTTCCTTTTTCTTGTAGTGGTATCTAGTTCATATTTTACAAAGTCAACAATGTAAAGATAAGGACAACCTGTTCTGATTGTTGAATATGCTCGTCCGCTTCGCTGCCATGCCTGATTTCCTGCTTGAAGGGCACTACAGAATTCTATGGCACATAATATTTTTTCTTTTTGCTCTTCAAAGTCAACTTGAGTTATAATGGCGTCTGGTGTTTCATCTAAAAAACTCCCTGCGGCTTTTAGTGTATCAAAGATATTATTATTCCAGCGCTTACGGTTAGCTTTGTTAAAGCCTGGATGATAAATAAGCCTCCATTGAAAACTAGATTTATTATAAATAAAATTAATATCTACCTGAATTGCTGCTTGTGAAATAAATTGTTTATTAATATCAATGATATCAAGCCTACGTGATATAAAATTAAAAATACGTTCACACTCAACGATGTTATCTCCATGAATTTTAAATGTCTGAAATGTCATTAAACCCCCTCCACCTTTCCACTTTTCACTTAAGAATTTTTTTATTTGAATAAGAATCAGACCTGTTACTGTTGTTAATACATGTTGGGAACGTCTACAACTTCATCAGAAAGAAACCAAAGGTCAAATCCTTAAATTCCACTTTTCATATCTGCATAAATTTTATAAGGCATGTTCTGATACTATCTTGCTAAATATTTGACATTAATCATTTTCATCTACTATCTCCATAATATCTGAAATATCACATTTAAGAGCCTTGCATATTTTTACTAAAATCTCAGTATTAACATTTTCATTTTTTCCGAGTTTAGCCATTGAAGCAGTACTAATACCAGCGGCTTCTCTTAAGTCCTTTTTTTTCATGTCTCTATCTATTAGAAGTTTCCAAAGCTTTTTATAACTTATGGACATAATTGCCACCTCTTTAGTTACACATATTAGTTACAAATAAAAGTGTATCACAAAATCAGTATTGGTACAATTAAAATTCACGAACGCAAAATAAATATTGAGGTGTGCATAATATATGCTATAATTTAACTATGGACTAATATATATTTATATGGGGTCAGGGGGGAGTGCTTTGGCAGGTAATCGTTCATTTAAAGACTATGTGGCAGATAGATTCTATAATGAAATATTTGCTGCTATACAAAGTTACACCACGGATAACTACGATGATTTAGACT
>JAPXKQ010000161.1:0-4994 GCA_033809995.1 Tissierellaceae bacterium | reverse complement strand
TCTTGGAAAAGTAGGGAAGGATGAGTTTGGGGACAAGCTACTTAATTCTATGAAAAATGCAGGTGTAAATATAGAGCATATTGAAAGAGAATATACTTCTACAGGTGTGGCTGTAATCAATGTAGATAAGAAAGGGAACAATAATATAGTGGTTATTCCTGGAGCAAATCAGAAGGTAGATGGGGACTATTTAAATAGACATATATCTGTCTTGGAAAAAGGAGATGTGGTGGTATTTCAATTGGAAATACCCATTGAAACTGTAAAGGAAGGTCTTAAAATTGCAAAAAGTCTGGGAAAAATTACTGTATTAAATCCTGCACCTGCTTATGATTTAGATGAACAAATTATAGAAAATGTAGACATATTGATACCCAATGAGCATGAACTAGGAAGAATAGCTAAAAGGAATATAGATACAAAAAAATCTTTAGTAGATGCAGCTAATGTACTTTTAGAAAAAGGAGTAAAAGAGATTATTGTAACATTAGGTTCTAAAGGAGTATGTTATGTGAATAAAGATGGCTATAAAATATTTGATGCTTATAAGGTAGAGGCTGTAGATACTACTGCTGCAGGAGATAGTTTTATTGGAGGATTTGTTTCATCTTATATAAAGGATAAAAATATAGATAAAGCTATTGATATGGGACAGAAAGCAGCAGCTTTAACGATACAAAAAATTGGAGCCCAAAGTTCTCTTCCTACAATAGATGAAGTGGAAAATTTTAATGGATAGGAGGATGTTTATGAGTGAACCTATATTGTCGATGAAAAATATATCCAAAAGTTTCCCAGGAGTAAAAGCATTGGATGATGTAAGTTTTAATATATACAAGGGAGAAGTAATGGCATTACTAGGGGAAAATGGTGCTGGCAAAAGTACATTGATGAAGATATTATCAGGAGCTTATAAAAAGGATCAGGGAGAGATAATTCTTGAAAATAATAAAATTGAAATTATAACCCCAAGGGATGCTATGGATAAAGGAATTGCAATAATACATCAGGAATTGAATTTAATACCTTATTTGACGGTATATGAAAACATTTTCTTAGGCAGAGAACTTAAGCTATCCTCAGGAAGATTGGATAAAAAGGCCATGATTGAAGAATCAAAGAAACTGTTTGAAAGGTTAAATGTAAATATAGATCCTGTATCCCAAGTAAGTCAATTGTCCATTGCACAACAACAAATGGTAGAAATTGCAAAAGCTTTATCTTTAGATGCAAAGATTATTATAATGGATGAGCCAACAGATACATTGACAGACCAAGAGGTATATAGTTTGTTTAATATAATTGATGAATTAAAGAAAGATGGTAAAGGTATAGTTTATATATCCCATAGGATAAATGAGATATTCAAAATAGCTGATAAGATAACAGTTTTAAGGGATGGAAAATTTATAGCAGAAAAAGAAATATCTAAAGTGAATGAAGATGAGATAATTCGATTAATGGTAGGTAGACCTTTGGATAAGCAATTTCCATATATAGAAATGGATTTTTCAGAAGAAATTCTTAAAGTAGAGGGATTAACCAATGAACATATAGATAATATCAGTTTTACATTAAATAAAGGAGAAATATTAGGAATATCAGGATTAGTTGGCGCTGGTAGGACTGAATTAGCTAAAACCCTATTTGGACTGTACAAAAAGGAATCAGGAAGAATAATAGTGGATGGCCAAGAAATAGACATAAAGTCCCCCAAAGATGCTTTAACAAAGGGAATAGCCTATGTATCTGAAGATAGAAAAAATGAAGGCCTAATATTGATGATGAGTGTAGGTCACAATATTACTTTGTCATCATTAGAAAAATTTAAGAAAATTTTTAGTTTAGATAAGAAAAAAGAAGAAAAAGTGGGGTTGGAGTACAGAGAAAAAGTAAATATAAAGACTCCTTCTCTTCAACAAAAAGTAGAAAATTTAAGTGGTGGGAATCAACAAAAGGTTGCAATTGCTAAAGCATTATTAACAGATCCAAAGATATTGATTTTAGATGAACCAACAAGAGGAGTGGATGTAGGAGCCAAAAGAGAGATATATGATTTATTAAATGAAATTAAAAAAGATGGTAGATCTATTATCATGATTTCCTCTGAAATGCCAGAAATATTGGGAATGAGCGATCGTATTTTGGTAATGCATGAAGGAAAAGTGATGGGAGAATTATCCAGAGAAGAAGCCACTCAAGAAAAAATAATGAGCTATATAGTCAAAGGAAAGGAGCATGAATATGAAAAATAAAGAAAGATTTGAAGAAATGAGACCTCTACTTGGTTTAATTATTTTTTCTATAATAGTGAGCCTATTGAGTCCAAGATTTTTGACAAAAAGCAATTTATTAAATGTATTTAGACAAACTTCAATAAATGCAATAATTGCAGCAGGTATGACTTTTGTAATATTGACATCAGGTATAGATTTATCAGTAGGTTCCATATTGGGATTTACTGGTGCTATATTAGCAAATATGCTTGTTAAAGGAAATGGTATCTTTTTATCCATTTTTGTAGCAATTTTAATAGGTGGCTTAGCTGGAATGTTCAATGGATTTATTATTACTAAGGGTAAAGTACAACCCTTTATAGTTACCCTTGCTACTATGATACTTTTAAGGGGTGCTACTTTAGTATTTACTTCAGGAAAACCTATTCCCGTTACTGGAGAGAATATTTCTTCTACATTTAGATGGATAGGAACTGGAAATATTTTTGGAATTCCTACACCTATAATTATAATGGCTATTGTGTTTGTATTGTGCTATTACCTATTGAATCATATTAAATTTGGAAGATATATATATGCAGTGGGAGGAAATGAAAAAGCTGCACAGTTATCTGGAGTTAATACAGATAAAATAAAGATAATGGCCTATACCATAAGCGGTATTTTAGCTGCAGTAGCTGGAATTATTGTAACTTCTAGATTATCTTCAGCCCAACCGACAGCAGGAGATGGCTATGAATTAGATGCTATTGCTGCAGTTGTATTAGGAGGAACATCCTTAGCAGGTGGACAAGGCACTATAATTGGGACAATAATAGGTGCATTGATAATAGGTGTACTTAACAATGCTTTGAATTTACTAGATGTTCAATCTTATTACCAAATGATAGCAAAAGCAATAGTAATATTGATTGCAGTATTGTTGGATAAAAAAGAATAGAGGTGGTGGGAATAATGAAAAAGCTAGGTATTTTGCATGGAGAATTATCTAAAGTTATAGCAGAAATGGCACATAATGATACTATTTTGATATCAGATGCAGGCATGCCTGTACCTAAAGGAGTAAAGCTTATAGATTTAGCACTGGTAGAAGGGATACCAAGTTTTTTTGAAGTATTAGAAGCAGTATTGAAAGAATTACATGTAGAAGAAGGAACTATATCTATTGAAATGGAAGAAATTAGTCCTCATATGAAGGAAAAGCTAGTAAATATCATAAAGGATGAATTCCCGTTAGTTGAAATTTCCCATGAAGAACTAAAGGAATTATCTAAAGATGTAAAGGCAGTAATTAGAACAGGAGAATTCACTCCTTATTCAAATATCATACTTAAATCTGGTGTATTATTTTAAATTTTAAATATACAAGGAGGTGGAAACCAAAATATTATTTATAAAAAGTTTTAGATAATGATATTGAGAACTATAAAATTAATAGATTGGAAATCAAATATTTTATTTAAATAATTGGAAAGGAGATTAGTTATGAAAAGATTATTATTATTATCATTAATATTGGTGTTAACTTTATCTTTAATGGCATGTAGTAATAATGAAACTAGTACAGAGGGAAAATATACAATAGGCTTTGTAGTTTCCACACAAACAAATCCATTTTTTGTCACATTAAAACAAGGGGCAGAAGATAAAGCAAAGGAGCTTGGTGTAGAGCTTATAGTATTGGATTCACAAGATGATCCATCAAAAGAATTAGCAAACATGGAGGATTTAATTACTAAGAATGTAGATTTGATCATAGTAAATCCAACAGATTCTGATGCCATAGTAAATAGTATTATTGCAGCAAATGAAGCTGGAATTCCAGTAATAACTGTTGATAGGGCTTCTAATGGTGGAGAAGTTTTAGCCCATGTAGCATCTGACAATATTGAGGGTGGAAAGATGGCAGGAGAATATATTATTGAACAATTAAAAGGCAAAGGGAAAGTAGTAGAATTAGAAGGAATAGCAGGTACAAGTGCAGCAAGAGAACGAGGAGAAGGATTTAATCAAGTAATTGAAGAATCAGATATAGAAGTAGTAGCAAGACAAACAGCTGATTTTGATAGGGTTAAAGGTTTAGAAGTTATGGAAAATATACTTCAATCCCAACCAGAAATTGATGCCGTATTTGCACATAATGATGAAATGGCATTAGGTGCATTGGAAGCCATAAAGGCAAGCAAAAGAGATATATTAGTAGTTGGATTTGATGCAACTGATGATGCAGTAGCTAGCGTAGAAGCTGGAGATATGGCAGCAACAGTAGCACAACAACCAGAATTGATGGGTAAAATTGCTGTAGAAACAGCAGTTAAAGCATTAAAAGGTGAAAAAGTAGATTCCAATATACCTGTAGAATTGAAATTAATAACTAAGTAAATATAGAGATTATATGACGAAACAGCTAATAATAAATTAATTTATTATTAGCTGTTTTTTGCATATGTATATAAAGATTCGTACACCAAGTACGGATTTTTTGGTATTTTTTCACTATGTCTCTTGACAAATTTTGAAATTTCAAATAAAATTAAATTAAGCACAATCAATCATAAAAAAGCATAATCAATTACAAAAGCTATAAAAATCATTCATAAATACGCAAAAAGGAGAAAAAATATGTTTGCCGAAGAGCGAAGATTAAAAATAGCAGAGATAATAAATAGAGGGGATAGTGTTAAAGTATCCCAATTGGCTAAAAAATTTAATGTTTCTGAATCCACTATTAGAAGAGATTTAAATGAACTAGAAAAG
>JAPXKQ010000160.1:0-4996 GCA_033809995.1 Tissierellaceae bacterium | reverse complement strand
CCTTTTCCAATAGGCGCAACTAAATCAATCATTCTAGTAGCATATTCATTTGGAGTAGTTTCTAAAATTAATCTTTCATTTGGATAAATTGGTGTAAGACTTTCGAAATCTGGTCTTCTTGTAGCAGTTTCAGGAGGCATATCATTGACTGATTTGACATAAAGTAAGGCTTTAAACTTCTCTCCCACCTTTGGTGGTCTTGTAATACCTGTTATCTTATCTCCAGTTTTCAATCTAAATCTTCTAATTTGTGAAGGTGATATATATATGTCGTCATCACCTGATAAGTAATTTTCTCGTCTAAGGAATCCATATCCGTCTGTATGCAATTCCAAAATCCCTTGAGCAATATTTATATCTTCCAATTGTTCTATTTCTTCTATAGCATTATCAGATATATCTTCCATATCGATATCGCTAATATCTATTTTTTCTTGCTCTTCTTCTATGTCTAGATTCGTCTCTTCATCTATAGATTTATTATCATCTTCGCTGTCATTCTTTTCATTTGCTGTTAAGCTATTTACGATAACATCGATTAATTCATTTTTCTTATACTTATACGCACTTGAAATCCCGTAAGCTTTTGCAATTTCCCTAAGCTCGGATATATTTTTTCCTTCAAGTAATTCTTGACTCAAATCATCAACTCCTTAATCAATTAACAGATGGAAATAGCCTGACGGCTATTTCCATGCTTTTCCTACACTACCGAATACCTCAATTTTTTCTTTAACAGTTTCTGTCATTGCTTTTCTTGCAGGTCCTAAAATCTTTCTTGGGTCTATCTCATCTGGATGGTCAACAAAGAAATTCTTAACTGCTTTTGCAAATGTAGCTCTAACGTCTGTATCAATATTTATCTTACAAATTCCTAAAGATATAGCTTTTCTCAATGCATCATATGGAACACCACTTGAACCATGTAAAACCAATGGAATAGAAACTACTTCTCTTATAGCTTTAATTCTATCAAAATCTATCTTAGGTTCTCCCTTGTAAACTCCATGTGCAGTACCAACTGCAATTGCCAATGAATCTACACCTGTTTCTTCAACGAATCTTCTAGCTTCTTCTGGATCAGTAAAAGTAGCATCTCTATCACTTACTGTAATATGATCCTCAGTACCACCTATTTTGCCCAATTCTGCTTCAACAGATACTCCAACTGCATGAGCAATTTCTACAACCTTTTTAGTATAAGCTATATTTTCTTCTAATGCAAATCTTGATCCATCTATCATTACTGAAGAAAAACCATTTCTAATACATAGCATAACTTGGTCGAAATCTGTACCATGGTCTAAATGTAGTGTTACTGGAACCTTGGCTAATCTACTTGCTGTTTTACCTAAATCAGATAAGTATTCTATTCCAGCATATTTTATTCCACCTTGGCTCGCTTGTAATATAACTGGTGCATTTAACTCATTTGCAGCTTCCACAATTGCTTGAACTATTTCCATATTGTTGATATTAAATGCCCCTACAGCATACCCATTTTTTTGTGCGTGTAACAAAATTTCATTACCTGTAACTAACATAATATCCCTCCGTATTTATTAAAAGTTTAACTTATAACTTAATTATACCCTATATTGTTGATAATTCCACTTTTTTCTAGAATTAAGAATTAAAAATTAAGAATTTAGAATGTTTTTCTTCTACCAAATACCATTATTCATTTTTAATCTTTAATTTTTAATTGTTTATCACTATTCGCTCTTCACCAATCCTAGTATTCTTCTCGCTTCTTCGGGTGTTGCAATCTCTCTACCCAATTCATTTGCTAATCTTACTACTTTTTCTACCAATTCACCATTGGACTTTGCCAACATTCCTTTTGATGTATATACATTATCCTCAAATCCTACTCTCACATGACCACCCATTACAATACCTAAAGCAGCCATTGGAAATTCATGTCTTCCTATGCCGGCAACTGTCCAAGTTGAACCTGTTGGAATGCTATCTACTAGAAATGCTAAATCCCTTGCTGATGCAGTCATTTGTACCCCCAACACAAAGTCAAAGTGCATTGGTGCTTTAATATATCCCTGTTTGTGAAATTTAATTGCATAGTCAACCATTCCTTTATCAAATACCTCTATCTCAGGTTTTATTCGACGTTCATTCATTATATTTGCAAAATTTTTGATTGTATTTTCAGTATTTACAAATATTTCATCTCCACCAAAATTTAATGTACCACAATCTAATGTAGCCATTTCAGGATATAATTCTGTGGGCTGTAATCTCTCTTTATCACTCATACCAACAGCCCCACCAGTTGAAGGCTGGATTATAACATCAGGGCATCGCCTTTTTATTTCATCTATACAAGCCTTAAACCTCTCTTTATTTTGAGTAGGTGTTCCGTCATCCTCTCGTACATGCAAATGTATAATACTAGCCCCTGCCTTATATGCACTTTCAGCCTCTCTACCTATTTCTTCTATAGTATATGGTACATTTGGGTTATGTTCCTTAGTAACTTCCGCCCCACATATTGCAGCAGTAATGATTAACTTTTCCATGACCTTCCCCCTTTTTTTAATTCAATTGATAATTGACAGTGGACAGTTGACAATAATAATTTAGAATTAAAGATTAAAAATTAATAATTAAAGTCAAAAGAGGAGATCCCTCCATTACAGTCAGGATGACAGCTATGCTGTTGTTGTTCACTGTTAACTTTTGACTTTGTTTTCAACTCTTCACTAAATAATTGTCCATTGTCAATCGTCAAATCGTCAATTTCTTTTATCTATTACCTCTTACCTCTTACCTATGTTTTTGTTGTTCACTGTTCACTATTCGTTGTTCACTCGTTTCTTCTCCTTCGGTACAACACATGTGCCTTCAGCCCTACACACCACTATAGGTTCATCCAACACATCACAAGCTGATTCATTTATATCCGGTCTAGGTACTATAACTTTTCTTGCTTCGAAGGACATTTTTCTTGAGGTGTTTCCTACCTTTGTTATTTCCCCCACAGCTTCAATAAAATCACCTGCATAAACTGGTGCTGTGAATTCAACCTTATCATAAGCTACAAATAAACCCTCATCGCCATCATGTCTAATAAGTAATTCTGTTGCCACATCCCCAAATAATTGCAGCATTTTTGCACCATCCACTAAATTTCCCCCATAATGTGCATCAGCTGTACTCATTCGCACTCTAATCATAGCTTTTTCCAATAATATCCCCCCAATACATTAGTTGCATTTATTAAAACATAAGTGCAATCCGCTAATCGGATTGCTTCACACCGTTTCAATAAATGCATAGATATAAAACCGCCAAGGTTTTATTTCCTTAGTCGCATTTATTATAACATAGTGGATATAGGTAAATCCATATTATTGTAAATGGATAAAGCTATCCTTTTCATTGAATTATAATTATCTTTCTGATAATATAGTAGTAAAGTTCATTTAAACTTAAGAACAATTTTAATTTATATACATTAAGGAGGGAGTAATTATGGTACTCGAAGGAAAAGTATTGGTAGCACAAGGTGGAGGCCCTACAGCAGTTATCAATCAGTCACTTGTAGGTGTTGTACTAGAATGTAGAAAGTTTCCACAAGTTACAAGGGTATATGGTGCATTACATGGTGTAAATGGAATAATCAATGAGGAATTTGTTGACTTAACTCAAGAAACAACTCACAATCTTGAAAAAATAGCCTTAACACCATCCTCTGCATTGCTTTCAACAAGGGATAAACCAGATGAGGAATATTGCAAGAAGATATTTGAAGTATTAAAAGCCCATGAAATAAGATATTTCTTCTATATTGGCGGAAATGACTCTGCTGATACCGTAAGAATAGTAAATAACGAAGCAGCAGAAGCAGGATATGAATTAAGAGCGATACATATCCCAAAGACAATAGATAATGATCTCCTTGTAAATGACCATTGCCCTGGGTATGGTTCTGCTGCTAAATTTGTAGCACAAGCTTTTATGGGGGTTAATCTTGATGTAAATTCCCTACCAGGGGTTTATATAGGTGTAGTAATGGGAAGAAATGCAGGATTCTTAACAGCAGCTGCTGCTATGGCTCAAAAATACCCTGACGACGGTCCACATCTAATCTATTTACCAGAAAGACCTTTTAAGGTAGAAAAATATATTGCAGATGTTAAAGCTGTATATGAAAAATATGGCAAATGTATAATTGCAGTATCTGAGGGTATCGTTGATGAAAATCATGTTCCAATTATAACAAAATTATCAGAGGATGTAGAAAAAGATAGCCACGGTAATGTTCAACTTTCTGGAACTGGTGCCTTGGGTGATTTACTCTCAAATATTATCAAAGAGAATTTAGGGATTAAGAGAGTTAGAAGTGATACATTTGGATATCTTCAAAGATCCTTTATGGGATGTGTATCAGACGTAGATCAATATGAAGCTAGAGAAGTTGGTGAAAAAGCTGCTCAATTTGCACTATGGCACAATGTAGATGGTTCTGTTACCATTCATAGAACAGGTTCATACTCCGTTGATTATAAACTTACAAGCCTTGATGATGTAGCTAGACTTACAAAATCTATGCCTGATAATTTTATCAATGAAGAAGGTAACCATGTAACGGAAGAATTTAAAAATTATGTACGACCACTTCTAGGTTCTTATATGCCTCAAGCACATAGAATAAGAGCTCCAAAGGTTGAAAAGATATTGAATAGATAAACAAGGGTAGGAGATTCCTCCACTTCGGTCGGAATGACAAACACCATAGGTGTCATCTCGAGCGTAAGTCGAGAGATCTCCTCTTTTATGACCCAAAATGTTGACCCTAGATTCTTCGAAAGTAGTAGTGATGCTGTCCTGGTTAAACTGAGTTCGATTGTGCATTGTGAATTGTGAACTGTGAATTACAGATAAATCAACTTATCAATGTATGTCGAATAGATAACTAAATCTTTAACCTCTGCTCCCCGTTCCTTTAAAATCTCCTCAAACAAAATCTTATATC
>JAPXKQ010000159.1:0-5047 GCA_033809995.1 Tissierellaceae bacterium | reverse complement strand
TTTGAGTCAATATCTCACCTATAGTATTTGGATTTTCCATAGAACTCACCCTCCTCTAGTTAGTAAATCTATTCTTATTTAGTATGGGCAATTTAGAGAAGAAATATGATAGAGATTGTTAAGTGGTAGGGATAGTGGGGAAACTGGGCTGGCATCAATATTTATCAGGCCAACTTTTATCCTATATATGTTTATCTAGCCAATTGATTATATCTTCCATTACTTCATCTCTATTTATTTCATTTAACATTTCATGACGACCATCTTTATATAATTTATATTCTAAATCTTTTATGCCAAGTCTTTGATAGCATTTTACTAGTTTTAATACTCCTTTTCCCATATTGCCTACAGGATCTTTGTCTCCTGCAAATATGTATATGGGTAGATTTTTTGGTATATTTTCTAAATTACTTTTTTTGAAATTTTCCTTCAGTCCTTTAAAGAAATCATAATAGAAACTTGTTGTAAATATTCCACCACAATATGGGTCTTCCATATATTTATCTACTTCTTTTTCATCTCTAGTCAACCAGTCAAACTCTGTCCTACTTGGTTCAAACTTTTTATTATAACTACCAAAACTTAAATCGTTGAGGCGGGGACTTCTTGCTTTAGGTCCATTTTTAGCAATTTCTCTTTTTGCTACACCTATCCCTATATTTAATATAGGACCTTGACTACCTGAAGTACCAGACAATATTACTCCTTGTATACTATTACCGTAAAGGCTAATATATCGTTGAGATAGAAAAGAACCCATACTATGTCCAAATAAAAATAAGGGCAAATCGCTATTTTCTTTATTCTGAATAAATTGGGTCAATTCTTTCATATCTTCTACCATCCTATTGAAGCCATCAGGGCCTATATATCCTACTTCATCTAGAGATGCTGCTGTTTTACCATGGCCTCTATGATCATTGGCATATACAATATAGCCTTGTTCAACAAGTCTTTTTGCAAATCTATTGTACCTATATGCAGTTTCAGCCATACCATGGGCTATTTGGACAATTCCTTTTACTCTATTATCCCCATCTGGACGCCAGTTATATACAAATATTTTATGACCATCTGAAACCTCTAACTTTAGAGTTTCTTCAACCATTTTTTATTCCCCCTTATAAAATAAGATAAATATGCTTATGAAAAAGAATTACGTTTTTTTGATTATATTATGAACCTTAATTTATGTAAAGTTATAAACTAAAACCAAGTGAAATAATTAATAATATAGACAAAATACTTATACTATTATAATATAGTACAATATTATAATTCTATTATACTACAATAATATATGATGTATTTAAAAAGGTATGATGCTATAATTATATATAAAAGAAAAACGTTTGCTAAGGAGGTAAATTATGAATAAATTTTCAAAAACTTTTCTTGCCTGTTTAAGTATTATAATTTTATTCATATCTATATCCCAAGGAAGCTCTTTAGAAATGAAACCTCAGTCTATAACCATATTATTTACCCATGATATGCATGATCACTTTTATCCTTCTAAAATAGAAGAAGATGGGGAAATTAAAACAATAGGTGGATATGCTAGACTTAATAGGGCAATTAAAAAGGAAAGGGAAAGAAACCCTAATCTATTATTGGTAGATGCAGGAGATTTTTCAATGGGAACCTTATTTCAAACCATTTTTGCTAGTCATGCACCTCAGTTAAGAACATTAGGCAAAATGGGATACGATGTGGTAACCTTCGGGAATCATGAATTTGATTTTAGAGCAGAAGGATTAGCAGATAGCTTAAAAAATGCAAAGGATAGTGGAGAGGATTTACCACAAATTGTGGCTTCCAATATCACGTTTCTAGTGGATGATGATGGAAAATTAACTCCTACTTTATCCAAGTTAAAAGATTCTATGGAATATTATGGAGTAAAAGATTACACTATAATTCAACGGGAAGGAGTTAAAATAGGTATTTTTGGATTAATGGGTAGAGAGGCAGATTCCAATGCTCCTATGGCAGAGGTAGTGTTTGAAGATTATATTAAATCAGCTGAAAAAGTTGTAGATGTATTGAAAAACAAAGAGAATGTAGATTTAATAATTTGTTTATCCCATTCAGGAACCCATGAAGATAGTTCAAAATCGGAAGATGAAATATTAGCTAGAAAAGTTCCAGATATTGATATAATTGTAAGTGGACATAGTCATACAGCTCTTGAAGAGCCTATAGTAGTGGGAAATACAATTATAGGTTCTTGTGGAGAAAATGGAGAAAATATTGGAGTAATAGATATAAAAAAGGAAGAGAAAGGTTGGAAACTAGAAGATTATAGATTGGAATCTATAGATGAACATTTAAGTGAAGATCTATCGATTAATGAAACTATAGAATATTACAAGGAAATAGTTCAAAAAGAGTATTTAGATATTTTTAACATGGAGTTTGATGAGGTAGTAGCACATACACCCTTTAGTTTTACCCCTTATAGTTTATTAGGAACTAAACATGAGGAAGATACTTTAGGAAATTTAATTAGTGACTCATACATATATGCAGTAAAAAAAGCTGAAGGGAAAGATTACAAACCCATAGCCATTTCTGTAACTCCTGTTGGCACTATAAGAGGTTCTTTTGTCAGAGGAGATATTACTGTATCAGATGTGTTTACAGTAAGTTCCTTGGGAATAGGACCAGATAAGGTATCAGGGTATCCTCTCATTTCTGTATATTTAACGGGAAAAGAGTTAAAAACTGTAGCAGAGGTAGATGCATCTATAACTCCTTTAATGAGTGTAGCACAATTGTATACATCAGGACTTAATTATACTTTTAATCCTAATAGATTGATTTTTAATAAAGTTACTGATGTTTATATTGAAGATGAGGAAGGTAATAGAGAAGAAATAATAGATGATAAACTTTATCGAATAGTTGGAGGATTATATTCTGCTCAAATGCTTTCAGTTGTTGGTGATCAATCCTTTGGTATATTATCCATTGTACCAAAAACTGAAGAAGGTGTTCCTATTACAGATTATGAATCTCAAATAATATACGATGAAGGGCACGAAATTAAGGAATGGCTGGCTATAGCAGAGTATTTGAAATCCTTCGATAAAAAAGGAGGAGTACCTCAAGTACCTGAATATTATAATCAAAAGCAGGGAAGAAAAATTGTTGATGATAATCCTAGCTTATCTGCTAAACTTAAGAACCCAAATAAAATTGCAATAATTATATATTCCATTATTCTTATTATAATAATTGCATTGATATTTTTAATAAGATTTATAGTAATAAAAGTAAAAAAATCAAAAGAAGCAACTACACATGATGCGTAGTGGGAGATTGTGGGACATTGGGTCAGACCTTCTGTCCCAAATATTTATCGCAGGCCCTTGATTTCAGCTAAATATTTATGTGTGCTTTTCTGTTAGAGTAGCATTAACAACTCCCCTTACCTCTTTGATTATCTGATTTCTAAATTCTTTTGGATATCTTATATTTTTTCTTCCCATTTTGGCAATCTCCACTGATTATATTTTACAATAATCGTGTGTGATTGTCCAAAATAGTTAAGGGTTAAATAGAACCCAGTCCGTGGGGAATGTGCTATAATAATGACACGAGTATGAAGTATTGGTAAATAAATGGGTTTGAAGTTCTATTCTGAGAAATAGTAGCAATCCTAGAAGTTGAGTAAATTATATTGTGATTTATTTTTAAATTTAAAAAGTGGGTGAATTTTATTTATGTATAGACTATTAATTATTGAAGATGATAAAAAAATAGCACAACAGATTCGCAAGTATTTAGAAAGTATGGAGTATAGTGTGGACATTGCAAGTTCTTATGAAGAAGCAATTTATAAAATGAATAGCTTCTTCGATTTGGCTTTGCTAGATATTAATCTACCAGATAAAGACGGAACTAGTTTATTAGCTATCTTAAAAAATAAAGATATTCGGGTCATAATTACAACGGTTAAAAATGACGAAAGTTTCATTGTCAGGGCATTAGATAGTGGTGCAGATGATTATCTAACTAAGCCATTTAATTTAGGTGTTTTAAGAGCAAGGATTGATGCTACTTTACGAACTTTGCCCATTAGCACTGGCAATACAATTAAGTATAAGGAATGTGTTCTAGATTTAGATCAAGGTATTATTTATTTTATGGATGACCCTGTTGAATTTACTGCACTTGAGTATGAGATACTCTCTTTGTTTATTAAAAATCCACACAGAATATATACAAGAAATCAACTTTTAGAGCGTTTTTGGGAAGAACGTGAACAATTCGTCAACGACAATACGTTGACAGCAACTATAAAAAGAATACGAGACAAAACATCAAAATCGATTATTACCACTGTACGTGGAATCGGATATAGGATGGATTAATGTAATGATATATATACTTTGGACAAGCAGTTTATTGTTACTTTATGGGATTATGAAGTGGAGACAAAGAAAACGTATAGATGAAATTATGAAATTAATAAAACAATTAAACCGTGGTGATTATTCGATTCCTATGAAACAAGATGATTTTGCTATTTTAGAAGATCAGATATATAAGCTATTTTTAATGCTTGTAGAAGAAAGAGAACAGACTAAGAAATTGTCAGATAGTCAAATTGAAAATTTAGAAAATATTTCTCATCAGATAAAGACACCGATTACAACTATGCTTTTTGATTTGCAATTATTGGAAATAGAGCAAGGAGGTTTACAAGAATTTCATGCTTTGAAATTACAATTGAAAAGATTGAATTCTTTAGTAGACATTCTATTGAAGTTGTCAAGCTTGGATGCACAAGTTGACAAAATGAATTTTAAAGAATTTTATATTCACGAGTTAATAGACTATGCTTTTGATATTTTAAATCAAGAATTAGAAAGGAATAATATTGAATTAATTACTCAAATAAATGAGGAATTGATTATAGCTGATTTTTATTGGGTCAGTGAAGCGATTATTAATATCATAAAAAATGCAATTAATTTGCCCAAGTGTAGCTATATTAAAATTACATCTATGGATAATCCAATTTACACAAATATAC
>JAPXKQ010000158.1:0-5095 GCA_033809995.1 Tissierellaceae bacterium | reverse complement strand
TCGTATCTTGTGCACCAATTCTTGGGTGAGTTCCTTTTTGCTCAGTCATATCAATGTATTTGTATGACTGACCTGCCATTTCTATTAGAGCTTCTTTTAATGGCCCCGGCTCTCCTAACAAAGTAACTACCGTTCTGTTGAAATCATACTCTGGTTCCACACTTACCAGCTTAACGCCTTCCCTGTTTTTAAGTACACTAGTAATACTTTCAACTACGTCCAGTCTTCTACCTTCGCTGAAATTAGGTACTGCTAAAATATACTTTTTACCTTCCATCTTTACTCCTCCCTTAAATTATTCTTCCCCTAGGTATGCCTTTCTAACTCTGTCGTCATTTAATAAATCCTTTGCAACACCTTCAAACAGTATTTCCCCTGTTTCTATTACATACCCTCTATCTGCTGTACTTAACGCTATATTAGCATTTTGGTCTACTAAAAGTACAGTTAAACCTGATTCTTTGTTTACTTTTTTTATTGCATTGAAAATTTCTTCTATAACTATAGGAGCCAGACCTAATGATGGTTCGTCAAGCATCAATAACTTAGGAGAAGATAAAATCCCTCTTCCTATAGCAAGCATTTGTTGCTCCCCTCCACTTAAAGTACCTCCAAATTGCTTTGTTCTCTCCTTTAGTATTGGGAATAGACTGTATACGAATTCTAAATCTTTATTAATATTTTCCTTGTCATTTCTCAAATAGGCTCCCATAAGGAGATTTTCCTCTACAGTAAGAGCAGTAAATATCCTTCTTCCTTCCGGTATATGAATAATTCCAAGTGCAACTATTTTTTCTGCACTTAGATCATTAATATCTGTACCATTATATATTATTTTACCCTTTGATCTTATTATATTGGAAATAGCTCTTAGAGTACTTGTTTTTCCCGCACCATTACTTCCAACAAGTGCAATGATTTCTCCTTCCTTTACTTCAAAGGATAAACCCTTTAATGCATGTATACCCCCATAATAAACGTGCAAATCTTCAACCTTTAACATTAGTCAGAGCCCCCCTTTCCAAGGTAAGCCTTAATTACCCTTTCGTTACTTTGGATTTCTTTTGGTAGTCCCTCTGCAATTTTGTTACCATAATCTAATACATATATTCTATCAGATATACCCATTACTAGTTTCATATCATGCTCAATAAGTAGGATTGTATATCCTTTATCTCTTATTTTCTTAATTAGTTTTGATAATTCTACCTTTTCACCTGTAGTCATACCTGCTGCTGGCTCATCCAACATCAATAATTTAGGCTCCGTAGCCAATGCCCTTGCAATCTCAACCCGTCTTTGTATACCATAAGGTAGACTTGTAGCTATTTCATCCTTTACATCAGATAAATCTAGAAAATCAAGAAGACTGGTAACTAAATCTTCACTCATTTTTTCTTCCCTTACAAGTTTCGGTGATTTTAATATAGTAGCTAACAGATTTGAGGATGTCCTTACATATCTTCCTGTCATTACGTTTTCTAAAACCGTCATACTGCTGAATAATCTAATGTTCTGAAAAGTCCTGCCTATACCCAGTGCCGTAATTTGATGAGGTCGTGATTTCTGCAATTTTTCTCCTAGGAAAAATACATCTCCTGATGTCGGTTCATATATTCCCGTAATTACGTTAAAAAAAGTTGTCTTTCCTGCACCATTTGGACCTATAAGACTTACAATTTCACCTTCATCTATATAAAAGTCTACATTATTTACCGCAATTAATCCACCAAATTTTTTTGTTACATGATTAACTTCGAGAATTCTCATTCTTACCAGCACCTCCTTTTATGCTAGCCATACTTATCATACCTTGAGGTCTAATTATCATCATAAGAACGAGTAATAGCCCATAAATTGCATATCTATATGTTTCAATTCCACGTAGTGCTTCAGGTAACACTGCTAGAATCGCAGAACCTACTACTACACCAGGTATACTTCCTACACCACCAAGCACTACCATTGTTAGAATCGTGACAGATTCTGAATATGTGAAATTGTCAGGATTTACATAGTGAATATATGATCCAAATATCCCACCAACTATGCCTGCTATCGTTGCACCTAATACAAAGGCCAGTATCTTTAAATAGGTAGGGTTGATTCCCATTGCTTCAGCAGCAACTTCATCATCTCTAACTGCAATTAAACCTCTTCCCAATCTAGAATTCAACAATCTATATGAAATAAATATTGTCAATAACGCCAAGATATAGGTGATATAATAATATCCCATATTAGTACTTATGGTCATTCCAAATATTGAAGGTGATGGTATTCCAGGTATACCAGCTGGTCCCCTTGTAAATGAAGTCCAATTTATTAGAACCAGTCTTAATATTTCACCAAAACCTATTGTTGTAATTGCCAAATAGTCTCCTCGTAGTCTTAAGGTAGGTATACCTAATAATAGTCCAAAAATGGATGAAACAATTGCACTTAACAATAAGGATAACCAAAATGGTATTCCGTAATTTACCGTGGCAATTGCTAAAGTATATGCACCTACTGCATAAAACGCCGAGTGCCCCATTGAAAGTTGACCGGCAAATCCTAAAACAAAGTTTAAACTAAGTGCCAATACTATATAGAACATCACTACTATAGATGTTCGTAGGGCATATGCATTGTTTGCAAATATAAATGGTACAGCACCAACTAAGACTAACAGCACAATACCTAATATAATTTTTTTATGTCTATCTATAGAAACAAATCGTTTTGTACCCCAGTCAAATACCTTAGATAAGAGTAGCATAGCTACAACAAGAATGGATGAGTAAATAATCAAATTTATTATAACTCTTAAAATACGATTCATACTTACTCCCCCTAAACCTTTTCACTAACATGTTTGCCTAAAATTCCCTCAGGCTTAATTAAAAGAATCACAATCAATATTATAAAGGCTATAGCATCTCTATATCCAGATGATACATATGCCGCACCCAAGCTTTCGGATACACCCATGATAAGCCCTCCTATCATTGCACCGGGTATGCTTCCTATTCCTCCAATTACAGCTGAAATAAATGCCTTCAATCCTGGTACAAACCCCATCATAGGATATACAGCCTTATAATACATTCCCACTAATGTACCAGCTGCAGCTCCAAGCATGGAACCTAATATAAAGGTAAAATAAATTATTCTGTTTGTATTTATCCCCATGAGTCTTGAAACATCCATATCTTGTGAAACACAACGCATTGCCCTACCAAGCTTTGTATATTGCACAATATAGGTTAAAATTGCAACCATTACCACAGTTATACCTAAGATTAAAAGCTGTATAGTATTGACCCGAAATCCTGCAATATTATATACCTTGTTATTAATTACAGTGGGAAAAGATTGGGTTTGAGGACCCCATATTAACATTGCAAAGTTTTCTAGAAATATTGCAACGCCAACTGCTGATAAAAACAAATTTATCTTAGGTGCTTTAAATACAGGGCTATATGCAAATTTAGCTATAGCTACACCTACTAATGCTGCTCCAATCATACCAATTAAAAATGCTATTATTATTGGTAAATTAAAAAGTGTTAACCCAGTGAACGTAATAAATGCACCCATCATATATATATCCCCATGGGCAAAATTGATTAACCTAATAATCCCATATACCATTGTAAAACCAATAGCTGTTAGAGCGTAAATACTTCCGAGGGCAATACCGTTGCTAAGATGCTCTGTAAACATAAATTCACACTCCTTCATAATAATTTAGGGGGCGTAAATCGCCTCCTAATTTAATCTAGTTGTTCCGCTGCAGGAACGATTTTTCCATTTACAACTTCTAACACTACTATATTTCTGGTTACATCGTTGTTAACAAATGTTATTGGTCCAGCTACACCAGGAAAATCTTTAACTTCATTTAAATATTTAGTAATACCATCTCTTGTTGCTCCATTTTGCTTCATACCTTCCAATATAATTTTGGCTGAGTCATAAGCCAATGCCGAATAGTTGTCTGGCTCTCTATTGTATTTGCTTCTAAATCCATCAACAAATGCCTTTGTTCCTTCAAATTCTATATCTGGATGGAAGAATGCCGCAAATCTAATTCCTTCAACTGCTGCACCTCCCAGTTTAACTAGTTCTTCCGAACTTATACCTTCAGTACCTATCATTTGCACATTTAATCCTATTGGACCTGCTTGTTGAGCAATTAGAGCAGTTTCTACATAATATCCAGCAATAAATAAGACATCTGGATTTGCTCCCTTTATTTTTGTAAGCTGAGGGCTAAAGTCTTTTGATGTACCCTCGAAATATGTTTCTGTTGCTACAACAGTACCACCTAATTTTGTGAATTCCTCAGCGAAGTCATTTTTTAGACCTGTTCCAAAGTCATTTGCTGTGAAAAGAATGGCTACTCTTCTTTTGCCTAATTTATTGTAGGTATATTGTGCTAAATTTCGAGCCTGAGTTGTATCTGTTAGGGAAATGCGGAATAAATGTGGTGTTGTACCATCTGTTATCTGTTTGTTTACTGAGTCCGTAATAACTGGTATACCTGCTGCTTCATATATTCCTCTTGCAGCAAGAGTACAAGAACTATTCCAGTGACCGATAACAGCTAAAACTGAATTGTCTGAAGCAAACTTTTGGGCTACAGCTGGTGCTTCTTTTGGATTTCCAGTATCATCACCAATTAATAACTTCACCTGTTTGCCCTCTATTCCCCCTGCTTGATTTACTTCATCTATTGCCAATTGTATTGCCTTGACCTTCATATCTCCAAACTGAGCAGAGTCACCAGTCATAGGATTTGCAGATGCTATATAAAGTTCATTTGCTGCACCCCCACCTCCACATGCTGTAAGTGTTAGAATACTAAACACTAAAGTGAAAACTAAAAATATTCTTTTACTCATTAAAAATCCTCCTCTAAACTCTAATATCTCTATTTTTCCTATTTTTGCTACAGATATACATTAAAACATAAAAATGCCTCAACTAATGTTGAGGCATTTTGCACCAATTATCATAATCTTCTATTGTATCAATATCAATTATTAGAGACTTATCTTGTATTTCTACTTTTTTAATTCTAGAAGGATTTTTCTGTATTATTTCCCTT
>JAPXKQ010000157.1:0-5121 GCA_033809995.1 Tissierellaceae bacterium | reverse complement strand
ATAT
Organism: Tissierellaceae bacterium; assembly: GCA_033809995.1. Classification (GTDB taxonomy): domain Bacteria; phylum Bacillota; class Clostridia; order Tissierellales; family Tissierellaceae; genus Paratissierella. The sequence continues at coordinate 5,117 of JAPXKQ010000157.1, read as the reverse complement.
TATACTATTGTACCAACCATAATAAACCCATCTTCATATTTTTGCTTTGTATCTACATAACCGCTAATCTCTAATCTCCCCGCTAAACTATCTAGTTGTAGAATATACATATCCTCATTCTCCTTTTCTATTATTATTTTATTTCCATCAAATTTAATCTCTACTTCTCTATCTTCTTCTGTTATACCTATTTCTTGCATCCAACTAGACGGTAGTGTCATTGAGTATGTCTTTGAACCTTTGGATGCATTTCCTCCTGGGTGTCTGACTTGAACTTTTGCTACCCTAATATCAATTCCTTGTAGAAGTTTTCTCATTGTGTCTTGTTCTTCTTCTGCTACCCATTCTTGTATGGTCAATTCATCATCTGCCCCCACTAGTGATGAAGTAGCTATAGCTTGTAGAGGGTTTGCTTCGCCCTTGCTCCAATCTTCTATTCCTTGTATGGTCCTTGGGAATAGGTTCTGTTTTTCTAGCATTGTTTCCCCTACTTTGTTGAGTAGGTGTTCGCTTTTTAATATTTGAAGTGTTTTTATCATTTTTATCTCTCCTTATTTTTTATTCGGGTAGAGCAAATCTACCCTTGACTAGTATATTTTGTATGTTTCAAATTCTTCAACTGCTTTTGCTCTTCTTTTCTTGTTTGGTAGTAGGTTGATTGAAAGCATTTGCTTTTCTATTGTAATCCACTTTCCAGCATCTTCAATGTTTTCTAGTAGTTCAGTATACTTCTTGATTTCTGAAATTTCAGCTTCATCATTGTTATTTTTTGCTTTTTCTAGAAATTGTTCTACCCAGTAGTAATAATCTTTCATTTTCTTTTCTCTAATTTCGTTTGCCCATTTAACTTGTTTTTCTGAACCTTTTAATTCTTTCATTCCCTCTTCCTCCTTATTTTCAAGAAGGTAACTAATGCAAAGACCTAATTGAGCTTGATAATCTACTCCGTACTTCTCTACCATTTCCTTAGTCATTTTATGAGCTTCTATAAATATCTTTTTCATTTTGTTACCTCCTTGTTTTATTTTCTATCTTAATTATATTATAGTCTATTGCGTGTCAATAGTCAAGCATTATTTTAATTTATTTAAAATATATTTATCTTCTGTATCTATTACAAACACTATATCATAGCCATTTGTCGTAATTTGTCGAAAAATTCTTTTAAAAATATGTACAAAAAAAAGACTAGATTTCTCTAGCCTCTCCATATAACCCTAATATTAATTTCTGTATTGCTTCGCCCCTTATCCTCCTACAGTGTCTTTCTCCATAACCTACACTATAAGCCACTTGCCACCACTGAAGCCCTTCTATATACTTTTTTTGTATAACTATTCTCTCTATATCGTTTAGTCCTTCTAGTAACATATCTATAGTATCTAGTTTATTTTGTAGCTTTTCTTTTCTTTTAAGTATCAATTCCTCAGATGTAATGTTTTTCTCCGCGGTATTAAGTGTCATATCGCTTGTTTTATTTGTTTTACCTGTTTGAATTCCATCGTAACTTATTCCTGATAATCCATCTTCCTCTTGTAGTTCTTTCAACTGCTTGTCTGCTATTTCTATATTAATCTTTAGCATATTATAATTATATAGAAGGTGCTCTATTGATTTATATTTACTTATAAGTCATACCCCCTTACACTTCTGACTGTATTCTCAATATACTTTGTAGTGCATTAACTTGTACTGCTATAGCCTTAAGACTATCTCTAGCAGCAGTATATTTCGCTTCTGACAAATCTCTTTCAAATTTATAATCTGATGCATTACCTCTTGCTATATCGCTTATTAGAGTTACACTCATACCTTCACCTTTTAGTTTCATTATCTCGTGTGCCAGCTGTCTCCTGTAGTCTCTTTCCTTCTCCGCCTGTTCTTTTGCAAGAGTAAATATTTCTGTACTACCTTTTTCTAATCGCTTTGCGCTCTCGTATAGTTCTTTTGTTATAGTTAATACATCCATTTTTTCACCTCTTTAGTGAATATAATACTTGCTATATTCAGCTACCACTTGGCTTTATATCCTTCTTTTTTTAGACTAAATTTATCATCATATTTATTAGCTTGATTTCTTAGACAAGTTTTACAATGGTATTTATCTGTCGTGCAGTTGTTTTTATCTTTACATATTATATCTGGTTTTCTGATAAGTTCTATATATTTATCTATCGCCTTCATAAATTATTCTCCCTTCTTAATTGCACATAAAAAACATTATGTGCATTAATCTGTCACTAACTTGTTACCGCAAAACGGACAAAATTTAATAGGAATATTTACTTGCTTTCCATAGATGTTTATTACAAATTCATTCTTGCCATTAATATAAGCTACTACTCCCAATTCCCCAAGCCATATAGCTCCTTGTTCAATTAATCTATCTTCATCACAATACTTACACATCTTATAAACCTCCTAATGTATTAATCCGCATCATATCTAGCTTGAAACCTATCTATTACGTCTTTGTACTGTTTATTTTCTCTCACGAGTTCATCAATCAAATGTTTGTCCGATTCACTTCTATAAACATAATTTTCAATTGCTATCATCATACTAATCCAGCTCAGAGCAAATCCTATTAATAATCCACTTGCAAATTTCATTTAACTCACCCTCCTACTATTTATCAAGCAGTATCTAACAACCTCTACACCTCTTGTAATAGTTCCGCAACTCGTGCATAGCCTAGTTGCTTGTCCCATATATTTACTTGCTACTGTAAGCCCTCCACACGTTTTACAACTGTTTCCTTTTATTCTTGCTATAACTTTTTGCTGTTCTTTATTTAGTCTATATAAACAATACATTTTCTTTATATCGTTACATTGTTCTTTGCAATTAGTTCTATAGCAATTCACTTTTATACCTCCTTATATTCTATTTTTAAATTATCATCCTTCATCCATTCGTCTACTTCTTTTTCTATTTGTTCAGGTGTTTTAATTATCCCCATCATTTGTGATGCTTTTATTTTGTGCCATTTCTGAAACGTATCAGAAGCAACTAACCTTTGTAATGCTAATTTCTTATTTTGATTTTGACTTCGTTCTGTTCTGCTTTCCCCTACTGCTCCACTCTCAATATGTGTAATTCTAACTCCACTATCTGTGGTATTTTGATATTGTCCACCTTTTCCACCGCTTCTAAATGTATCTATTTTAAAATCTTTTTTAGTAAGACTAAATAATAATTCTTTAGCCACGTTTATACCTCCTTATTTTGTTGTTATCAAGTATCTTTTGTATATCTCCATCCATTCATCGAATGTCATTGTAATAAGCCATTCTTTGTTATTTTTTCTATGTGCTACTATCCCTAATTCATCTTCTTTTTTATCTCTATGTGCTTGTTCTATTGCATCATAAATATTTAATCTTTCTACTCTTTTTACTTCTACGTGTAGGTCAGGAAGTCCAACAACATCTGCATCATTATTTATTCCTGCATATTGTTGTGACCTTCTAGTGTTGAATCCATATTTTTTACATAGATTTACAAATTCAAGTTCTCCTTTTTTACCTTTTTGTTTACTGTTTATCTTTGCCATCTTCTATCACTTCCTTAGCTTTTTCAATCGCATCCCATATTGTCATGCTTGGTAATCTCTAAATATTTTTACTGCTTCTACTACAACTTTATCAATTCTGTTTTTATCTATATCAGCCATCATCTTCCTCCAACTCTATTAAAATCCTTGGATTCCTTGTTTTTCTCTTAGAAAGAAGTTCATCACCTTTGTATAATGCATATTCCTTCATTCTAAACCTCCCTAATCTCTATCTCACCTAATAAATAATCCTTTTTTAAAAAACATTCGCTATAATTCTTATTTTTTAGTACAAAGAAATCATCTGTAATTTGTATTAATTCGCCTTTGAAGGTTTCATTTACCTTAACTTGTCCCTTTCTTAAAGCTAGTTTTACAACTTTATATTTCTTACCTTTAACAAGAGGATAATCGAATACTTTATCGCCGATTCCTTTGTCTTTCTTTTGATTTATCATTCTTTTATATGCTTCTTCTTCTCTTTTTGCGATTTCTTGTTCCTTGTCTTTGTGTTTCTTATTTTGCCTTCCTGCTTTTTTCTGCATATAATAAATTTTCTTTCGCATCTGTAGTTGTGTTACGTTAAATTTTTCCGCTAATTCTTTTATAGTGTAGTTGTACATGTTTTCTTTTAGATATTTTTCTTCTTTTTTATTCCAATATTTACTTTTACCTTCCATTTTTCCTTCTAGCACTAATTTTCTAACGTAATCATTGACCGTTTTAGTTGATAGATTTAGGTCCTTAGCCATTTCCTTGAAGGTTTTTTTATGGTAATTTTCTAATAGATATTCTTCAATCATCTAATCACCCCTATAAGTCAAATATAGATACTTGGTTATTCTCTAATTCTGCTAGCTTTAAATTTTTAACGCCTTGCTCATAGTAACTATCCTTTAATTCAATCATTATCGCTTTTCTCCCCATTTTAACCGCTTGATAACCTGTGCTTGCAATTCCTCCAAATGGGTCTAATACTATATCCCCGGGATTGCTATATAATTCTATACAGTTTTCTATTGTATCTAGCTGTAAAGGAACTATATGTCTTTCATCTTTTTCATCTCTTGCAGCTACTGCATTAAGAGTATTGGATTGATTTATCTCCATCCATACTGGCTCTGCTACCTTTTGCCATTTATCTACTGGGTAATCTTCGTGCGTGTGTTCTATTGGCTCTGGATTCTCTCCTGGCTTTCTCATGACTATAATATAGTCTGGAAGCCCCATTCTGCTCATTGCACTATCTTTTCTTAGTTGTTTGTGCAATAGTCCTAAAGCATTTGTCCTTACCATTTCAATTACTGGCGATTTCCAAATTGTAACTCTTGAATGATATATGAAACCTTCATCTTCAAATAACCTAATGTTTTCACCTGGGAAGTCTTTAAGTCCTATAACTCCATCTCTTTCCTTCATCTTTGGTACATCTACACAATGGATACAGATTAATCTGCCCGGCATTAGCGTCCTATATAGTTCTTTGATTAGGAATTTATAATGTTCGTAAAATTGTTCATCTGTCTTTGAATTCCCCATATCTAATATGCTGTTACTATAT
>JAPXKQ010000156.1:0-5162 GCA_033809995.1 Tissierellaceae bacterium | reverse complement strand
CACCCATTGGAAACACTAGTGTCTACTAATCGCCATCCCATATTCCATCGGGTCTTAGTTGTGCAAATGCTAATAATCCATATAATGACTTTTTAGCGTTGCCTTCCGTATCTTCCCAATAATCACTCGATATATCATCACCTAATTGACTAATTGCATCTTTTAATACTGGAATACTTTCAGCACCAGTCATTCCATAAATTGTTCTTATACCTTTCTCACCAAATACCCTATAATAATGCTTTCCATAGTTATAAGTTATATTTAACCATGCTTCTGTATTGCCACCTATTTTATATGTACCACCTTTGATGTCGTGGATATTATCAAATTCTATAGTTTCTTTTGTAACTGGGTCTAATAATTCTATATCATAACTCATTAACATTCTCCTCTCTTTAATTCCAGAACCAACCTTTCCCAAAATCTCTCCATATCACTACAACACAACTCATATTCATCAAATCCATGATATTTCTCTTGCTGACTTCGTATTTCATTCACAATATCTAGTTCAAATTTACCCGACTCAATCTCATTCATAAGATTATCAATCCGAATCCATGCTTCCTGACGTTCCACTATATCGCCCCAAGCGTCACCATATATGAATTTTTTGCCTTTAGTTTTATCAGTATATTTATTTACTAAATAATCCAGTGAAGCACCAACTTCCTCAACCTTCATTGATGGACTAAAATAGTCGCCATGCTTAATCCATACATCATTCCCTAGTATAAATACTTGACACTTACATTTATTAAGTATGTAGTCTACAGAAAGTGATTGCTTAATTCCTTTTAACTCTTTAGGTTTACTTAGTTTTGGTTGTCCGTATTTTCGGAATGAATATATTTCAAACTTTATATTTATAGGTTCTTTTGAAAATAATCGTCTAATATTATCACCTCTTACTATGTCTTTCTGATAATCAAACAATAAAGGGTTTAGGTCCTCTCTATCTATCTCAAATCCACTATTTATATTTTTAATTCTTTTATTATTGAGAAACTCATTGTAATTCAATTAATCACCTTCTTAACCTGTAATTATTTTCTTTGCCTGTTATCTCTACAATATGGCCTTTACACATTTCAATTATTCGACTTCCTATAGCTTCATCTAAATCTAGTAATTTTATAGCATTATGCTCTGAGGAAACTATTATTGGTAAGCCTTTAAAATATCTATGATTGATTATCTCGAACATTATCCTAGAATCCGCATCATTGAGATACTCACCATATTGGCTTTTATTTGTTGCTCTTTTATACAAATCATCTATTAATAAAACTGATGCATTTTTAAACTTATTTATTTCTCTGTTGTAATTTTCTTCATCCAAGATAGATTGCTTTATACGAGGAATATCCTCTCTATATTGCATATATCTAACACCTATATTCCTTTTCATTAATTCATTTGCTACCGCTATTGTTAGATGTGTCTTACCGCTACCTACTTGTCCCAAAAGTGCCAAAGAATTATTTTTAGTATCTTTTATCAAGTCAAATATATTTGCATAGTCTTTAGCAATGTTGAAAGCCGATTCCGTTTGCTTATTAGTTATATTGTAGTTGTCAAATGTTTTAGTTAAAAAATCTTCAGCTATTCCACAACCTTCTAATATTCTTTTATACAGCTTTGCTTCTCTGCATTTACAAGGTCTTGATGAACTGTATAGTCCAAACTCATCTTTTATATCAACCCACTCCGTATCTTTACATATTTCGCACTCATATTCTTTTTTATCCTCTTGTAATGAGGTGTTCAATGTCCCACGTATCCTCTCCGCCATTTCCTTTAGAGTTTCCATTGCTACCTCCGTTCTCCTTTAAAACTTTATCTGCTACCCAGCTAAGAATAGCCCTATAATCTGATTTGTATTTTTTACCTTTAGAACCTTTATAGTTGTCCAATACTTCAATCATCTTGTTAGTGAGTTCTTCTCCATGTTTTTCTACTAGTTTGTTATATTCTTCTTCTGTCATTTTTACAAATTCAGCATATATAATATATTTCTTATCATTCTTTACATTCTTATCATTCTTGTTTGTATGCTCACGTGATGTTAACGTGTCGCTCTCGTGATGTTCTTGTAATGTTTCTGTGTCGTTCTTGTCTTGATATATGTTGTAATTTTCAATAGTTATAACCGTCTTTTTCGTGTCGCTAAAATAGGCAATCATTCCATCATCTTGGAGCAATTTTAAAAAATTATTTACTTTAGTGTTGGACCAATTCCATCTATCGCATAATTGCCTAATTGATGTAATCAACTGTCCTCTTTTGCACTCAACTATTTCATTGCCTAATGGAAATCTATTGTCCTTATGATTAGCTTCAAGCAATAAGTCAATCCAAGCTTCAAATCTGCTATATACTCTTTTTTCTTTATAAAGCCAATTCTCCCTTATGGTTCTATGAAGCTTTATCCAACCGCTCAAACTATCACCCACTTTAAATACCGGGGGAGAATAACCTCCCCCTACTTACCTAATCCATTTAACATATTTATTACTTCGCTCGCTTCTTGTTTAGTTAAGGCTTCCAAATCCTTTTTACTGTAAGTAGTTTCTATATACTTAATCATTGCTTCGTCTGTATAGCCTTTACTATTTATTAATTTGTTAATGTAGCCAATTTGCGATTTTGATGCTAAAGAATTATCTGATATAGCTTTTTTATCTTCATCTACTTTTTTATCTTTCTTGGTAGTAGAAGGTTTATTTTGTGTTGTAGGAGCCTGTCCTTCGTTTTTACCGCCTGTATTAGTAGTGTCACTATCCTTAGTATCATCTATTGCAAACAGACCATTTAAAGCATATTTACGTGCGTATGAAGATGCGCTACCTGTCATTTGAGATAAATCCATCTTTGCCTTATTTTCATCTTCTCTTGCATAAGCTGTAGCTTTAATTTCTCCTAATTCCTCTGTGTCTATTAAAGTAGCGATTGATTTTACATAGTATCTATCTCCGACTTGCACCATCTCGTCTGTCATTGTCAGAATAGTTTTAGTTTCTAACAACAATGGTTTTAATGCTTCTAATATGTCTTCGCAACTCCTATAGTGATATTTGCCAAATTCGCTATATTGATTTTTAGGGGCTTTTAACTCTACTTGTATGTTTAGTAACTTTTGATATATGTTCATTTACACAACCTCCAATTGATAACCCTTCCACAACCATGTTCCACTTCTTGTATTCTTAGTTTGTAGTTCTCTGTCGTGAAACTCTATGAGATAGGGATATTCCCATTCTCTATCTATGTCTACAATCTTTCCAGTGTGTCCTAGATATTCTTTTTGTTCATCATCAGAAATTTTGATTATCTTGACCGTATCTCCAATTTTAAAAATTTTCATTTGTAGCACCCTCTAATCTGCATATTGCTCTTAGGTTTCCTTGTTCGTTATATAGCTTGTCTAGTTGAATTTCAAGTTTACCAATTTCATGTGTTCTTAATTGAATTCTCTCATTTAGTTCAAAATAATTTTTATCTTCTAATTTCATATTCTCTAACGCTATTTTTCTTTTAGTGTCATTTGAATACAAAGGTTTGTTATTTGCGTCTACTGCATTATTTATAACTTCAACCTTGTCTATTTCCCATAATTTTAGCTTTTCTTTATCCATCTCTAAAAGTTCTCTTGCATTTAATAGTTCTACTTTCTTTTTCTCAATCTCATTAGGTAAATTTAACAATCTATCTTTTATCATTTAATTTTCCTCCCTTTTTACACCTTTAAATTCTCCATACTCAATCCTTCTCTTTATGCCAAACCTAGCTTTTTCAATTGTTCTTTCCTCTATCTTTAGCCCTGCTTCTTTAGCCCCTATAAATCTTTTCTCGTCTATTTCAACTACTTCAATTCGCCCGTCAAAATCATCTGCATAGGATTTATAGAGTAAATAATAAATTTTATCTGTATCTATAATTTTCATATAGATAGTTTCAAATAATTTCATTTATACTTCACCTATATTTTTCTTTAAGATTTTCTTCCATTTCTTTAACTCTTCTAGTCTACTTAGGACTAAATGTATATCATTATTTTCTATTGCTATTGTCATGTTCGATAGAAATACATATAAGTCAAAATAATCTTGTTGGCTAATTAATCTAACTTGTTTTACTTCATTCTCATTTGTGTTATAATTAAGTTGATTATCTGTGACCTTGACGGATGGCAGTCCCGATAGGTCTTTTTCTTTTAACTCAAGCAGCACCTTTTTAATGCGTTCATAATCACTACTACTATAGAACCCATCATAGTAAAAATTACCTCTAAAGATGTCATCTTTGTTTTCTTCCCATTTGCCTTCAATGATTGAAATGGATACATCATTTACATGAGGACTTATGCTTACAAATACTCGATGTTTGCCTAACTCATTTACTTCCATCGCCAATTTAGTTATTTCTAAAACTTTGTTCATCTTGCACCTCCTATATCAATGTTTTTGTACATCCGAACATACTTCTTATAATAAATTCTTTTAAGGTTGTCCCATTAATAAGTTTTTTAATTGATTTAGTTTTCAAATTTGTCCCCTCCTGTGCACATATCCGTTCATTCGATAAATTGTTACGTCTAAATAATCGAGATAGTCATAATCTTTAGTTCTTTTGTTTAGAGTTTCTTTGTAATCCTTATAAGCTTTACATCTATCGTGACAACCTACATAGCGTTTATTGCATTTATAGCAGCTACTCATTTAGCTTGACCCCTTTCAAATAAATATGTTATAACGTATAAAAATAATAGTGGTGGTAGCCAAAGCCAACTACTTTTTATTAGACCGAGTGTGACTGGATGCATATTAAGCCTCCTTACTTAGATATTTTTCTAGTCTGATTCTATTAATGTAATAGGTCCATTTTTCTTCATTAAACCAAGCTTGTCCAAACTCACTAAATTTACCTTGTCTCAAAGCTATCCTCAACCCCATTGGCGAGATTCCTAATAGTTTGGCAGCATCCTCAACTTTTATCTTCATAATCACCACTACACCTCCTAAAAATCATATTCATAGCCTGTTACTTTAATAATTTCGCCCAACGCTTGTACTAATCTGTTCCAACTTAGATTGATATAAGCTCTATTCCTTTTAGCCCAATTTTCTTCACTTTCTACTGTTTCAGGCCAATACAAA
>JAPXKQ010000155.1:0-5223 GCA_033809995.1 Tissierellaceae bacterium | reverse complement strand
AAAGACTCGATATGATGTTAAATGATGCATTGTACGGAATCTTATTTAGGGATATCAATATGCAAAGAACATTAGTTGACCAATACTTCAGTAGAGTAATCAATGGATTTGCAGGAATTATTATAAATACAGGAGAAGATAATTATCTTACAACAGATGATGCAGTAGAAGCAGCTCATACAGTACTCGCTTCTCAATTCATCAATGAACAATTCGCATTAAATGCAGGGATTCTGGAAGAACAAATGGGACTAGGCCATGCATTTGAAATGGACCCAGATTTAGAAAATGGGTTTTTATTAGAGCTTGCACAAGCTCAAATGGTAAGAGAAATATTCCCAAAAGCTCCTTTGAAATATATGCCACCTACAAAATATATGACAGGAAATATATTTAAGGGACATTTACAAGATGCAATGTTCAATCTAGCATCAATAATAACAAAACAGGGAATTCAACTACTTGGAATGCCAACTGAAGCTATTCATACTCCACATTTACACGATAGATATTTATCAATAGAAAATGCAAAGTATATCTTTGAGAATGCTAGAAATCTAGGTGACGAAATAGAATTCAAACAAGATGGAATCATTCAAAAACGTGCTCAAGAAGTATTATTAAAAGCAAATGAATTATTAACTGAAATAGAAAAGGAAGGGCTATTTGAATCCATTGAAAAAGGCAAATTTGGTGGAGTAAAAAGACTACGCACAGGGGGCAAAGGCCTTGATGGAGTAGTAAAGAAAGATGAAAAATATTTTAACCCATTTATACAACCTATGCTTGGAGGCGAAAGTAATGATTGATTTAACACAAGTTAAACCCTATGGTGATACATTAAATGATGGAATGGTGCAGCTTAGCTTTACATTACCCATACCAAATGGAGAAGAAGCGATAGAAGCAGCGAGACAACTAGCCTTGAAGATGGGTTTTGAAGAACCTTCTGTAGTATACTCTAAAGACCTAGGGATAGGCTATACCTACTTTATAGTATATGGAAAGTCAATTCATACGGTAGATTTTACAAAAATAGAAGTCCCCAAAGTAGAATTGGAAGTAATGAACAAGGAACAAGTGGAGAAGTATATCGAGGACAATATAAAAAGAAATATCATAATCCTTGGTGCCTGTACAGGTACGGATGCCCATACAGTAGGAATAGATGCAATAATGAATATGAAAGGCTATGCAGGGCACTATGGACTTGAAAGATATGAAGGAATAGAAGCATATAATCTAGGAAGTCAGGTTCTAAATGAAGACTTAGTAAAAAAGGCAATAGAATTGAATGCTGATGCAATACTTGTTTCTCAGGTAGTAACACAAAAGGACGTCCATGTCCCAAATCTAACAGAACTAGTAGACCTATTGGAAGCAGAAGGAATAAGAGATAAAATAATCTTAGTTTGCGGTGGCCCTCGAATAAGCCATGAACTAGCCAAAGAAATAGGATATGATGCAGGCTTTGGCTCAGGCACCTTCGCAGAGCACGTAGCAGCATTTGTAGTGACGGAGCTTAAAAACAAGCTAACAGGTAACAACTAAAACCCAAAGCTACTGCTGGAGTCATGCTGAGTTCACGAAGCATCCCTAAGTTAATAATTATGATTGATAGTGATTTTTAATTGTGTTAATATAAGGACAAGGTAATCGAATATTGCAGGTGTGGTTGCCACCAATCTTCACAAGAAGGGAGGTGGTAGATATGACAACATATGAAGCAATAACTTTAATGTTAGGGTTTTCAATGTTTGTACTATCTCTAATCTCTCTGATTATTAATCTAACGAAAGATAACAGAAAGACAAAAAAATAATCACCCTGCACTGCCATGCAGAGTGATTAAATCTTTTTAATCATCGAGTGGCAACCGCACCTTTGCGGTGTCGATTACCTTATTTATATTATATCACAAAGTTGACTTAAGTAAACATATATATTACAAAAGCTTAATAACGCTTTAAAGTGGGTATATATTAGATGAAATTCTTTAATTCTCAAAAATTGGGTATATCTTGCCTAAGGAGTGAGTCTATGAAAATATATATAAATACTCTAGGTGAATTTGATTTATTATTTGACAATGAATCCAAATTTAATGAAATAAATAGAGCATATAGGCTAATAAGATTGTTTCAGTACTTCTTAACATTTAGAAATAAAAAGCTATTACCCGAAACCATACTAGACAATCTATGGAGAGATTGCGAATCTTATGATCCTAAAAACATGCTAAGAGCTCAAATCTTCAGGCTAAGAAACTTAATTAAAAAAAGCATACCCGAAGATGGAGATGAATCTGATTATTTAAGATTAAGCTTTACAAATGGATATTATTGTTTAGAAACAGGTAGTAAGGTAGTAATAGATGTAGAAGAATTTGAAAAATTAATATCCATAGGGGACTTACATAGGCAGACAGATATAAACAATTCCATTAAGGCATATAAGGATGCTCTTAAGTTATATAGTGGAGAGTATCTCAATGGCAATGCCTATGAAATGTGGCTTGTTCCCATAAGGGGATATTATCATAGATTATTTATAAAAACTACTTTAAATCTATTAGATATTTTAAATGGATTAGAAAGATATGAAGAAATTGTTGAGACATGTGAGAAAGCACTTCATATTGATCCTTATAATGAAGCCATCCATATATCATTAATGGAAAGCATGCTAAAACTTGGTCAAATAAAAAATGCATTAAGTCATTACGAACAAACAGTAAATATGCTAGAAAAAGAAATGGAGCAAAAACCATCGTTTGCCATGAGGGAAATGTATAGAAAAATTCAAAGTAACTTTATAGACAAAAGCATATCAAATATTTTTAGTATCAAAGAAAGGATGGAAGAAAAGTCAAAGGAAGGAGCACTTTTATGTGACATAGACTATTTTAAATTTCTTTTTAACCATCAAAACAGAAATAAGGATAGAGAAGAATTGCCCCGATATTTAGGGCTTATATCCATTACACCTAAACAAAACCACGATATAAGTAAAGAGGAAATAAAAATATGGCATAAAACCATTACGGAATTACTGGGGAATGAGTTAAGAAAGGGAGATACATTTACATTTTGGAATGATACACAGGTTTTGTTGATGTTGTTTAATGTAAAGGATAATGGTATCAATGGCATAAAAAATAGAATAAGTAATAAGATTGAACAATTGAATATTAAAACTAAATATGATATTCAATTGGAGTTCGTTAGTTTAAAAGAGGCTTTTAATTAAGCATTTTTTCGTTTATAGAAAATTTCGTTACCATAATGCAATATTAATTTCTTTAAAATTTATATAAAAAATCTAAATATAATTGAAATATAACTACACTATACGATTAATAAAATTATAATATGGTAAATAAGACATATATGTTGAAGACATCTCAAGAATGGAAGAGGTGAATTAATGCAATGGAATATCCAAGTAGATATGATTTTTTTCTAAGATTTAAAGCAATTTTTAATGAAAAAAATGAATTTGTAGATTACCTATTACTGGACGTGAGTAATAACTTTAATAATATCTTTGGGACTAAAGCAGAATTTCTAATTGGAAAAAAAATTTCAGAAATAGTTGCACTTGATGATAATATCAATTATGGAATAAAAGAGATCTATTATTATATGATTCCAAATACCAAAAGAAAGTTTGAAAGATATTTTGAAGACATAGGTAGATGGTATTTTATCAATATTATTAGCGATGAAAAGGATTATCTATTGGTTTTTTTCACTGACATTACAAAAATAAAGCAAGAAACAAGACAATATAGCCTAAATAATAAAAAATTTGATGATAAATCTATATGTTTCATAGATAAATTAACAGGATTATATAGCAGGGACTTTTTTGATATAGAGTTGTCAAGGCTTGATACCCAAAGACAACTTCCCCTTAGCATAATTATTGGTGATTTAAATGGATTAAAGCTTATTAACGATGCCTTTGGACACAAGATGGGAGATTTGGCAATTAAAGCAGCAGCAAATATTATGAAAAGAGCTATCAGAAAAGAAGATATTTTAAGTAGATTCGGTGGAGACGAATTTTATGTTTTATTGCCAAATACAACTGAGGATATAGCAAAAAAAATAGTTGAAAGAATGCAGCAGGATTGTATTAACAACACCATTGAATACATTAAGTTGAGTATTAGCTTTGGATTGGCAACAAAAACAATCCCAAGTGAAGATATTCTTGATATAATGAAAAAGGCTGAAGACAGGATGTACCATAATAAACTAACTGAAAGCAAAGAAGCTAGGCTAAATATAATAAAGTATGTAAAACAAAGATTAGAAGATTTATCTCTTGAAACAAAAGAGCATTTTAAAAGGTTGGAGTATTATAGCTTGATGTTAGCGGAACATTTGGGATTATCAGATATTGAAAAAGAAAAATTAAAACTTTTATGTGAATTCCACGACATAGGTAAAATAGGAGTATCTCCCAATATCTTAAATAAACAAGAAAAACTTACTCAGGAAGAATGGGAGCAAATCAAACGCCATAGCGAGATAGGATATCATATAGTAAACTCAACAAGACAATCCCTTGGAGTCGATGAACTTATACTTATGCATCATGAGAGGTGGGATGGGACAGGGTATCCAGGGCTAATAAAAAAAGAAGAGATACCAGTTACAGTTAGAGTATTTGCTATAGCTGATGCATATGAAGCAATGGTAAATGATAGACCATATAAAGACAAAATTTCCAAGGATGATGCAATAAAAGAGATAAGAAGACAAGCTGGTATACAGTTCGATCCTCATATTGCAGAAGCCTTTGCTAACTTGATGATTAATGAAAAAATAGCAATGTAGAAGTTTATAACTGATATGCTTAATAATTCCATAATTGGATATATTATATTAACACGGGCAAACCTACCGAAAGGTAGGGACGCAAAGCTATGAATCTAAAGTAAATATCCTTAAAGACCCTAATTCACTGCAGGTGTCATTCTGAGACGGACGGTATAATCACTGCCTTCGAAGAATCTCGGTTTTCACCGAATGTGTCATTCCGACCGAAGTGGAGGAATCTCAGGTTCTAAGGATAATAACTATGATAGTCAAGCTGCTATGTTTATTTAACATAGCAGCTTTTCGTGTTTTTGAAAGTTTAAGGGGGAATGCCTATTGAATGTCATTTTAAATAAACTCAAGAAAACTGAATATACAAATGGAGGTGTAAGAA
>JAPXKQ010000154.1:0-5233 GCA_033809995.1 Tissierellaceae bacterium | reverse complement strand
GACTATATTAGAAGGTGTAAAGGAAAGACTAAGTAATGAATGCATAAGACCTTTTAACATAATCGCCTGCGAAAATTCAATCGGTGCCACGAATTTATTAAAGAAAAGTCTTTTTTCATATTTAGATTATGAAAAGAAATTAAAAGCAGAAGAGTATATAGGATTTCCAAACTCAGCTGTGGATAGAGTTGTACCTATCCAATCAAATGAAAATCTACTGGATGTAATCGTTGAGCCATATCATGAATGGGTAGTAGAAGCTGATAAATTCAAAGGTGCTTTTGAATCTATTAAAGGAGTAGAGTATAAAAAAGATTTAACTCCATATATAGAGAGAAAACTTTTTACAGTAAATACAGGGCATGCATCTACTGCCTATATAGGAGAAGCTTATGGATATAAAACTATAAATGAAGCCATAAATGATGATATAGTACTGGAAATGGTAATTGAAGTTTTAAATGAAACATCGGAGTATTTAGTACGAAGCTTCAATTTTAGTGAAAATGAACAAAAAATATATGTAGATACCACTATAAATAGATTTAAAAATCCTCATATTTCGGATGATATAAGTCGAGTAGCAAGATCTCCAATCAGAAAAATTTCACCAAATGATAGATTTATATATCCTTCTATGCAGTTGTTAAAAATAGGTAAAACACCATATAATTTAGCTAAGACTGTATCATATATATTAAAATATTTAAATTTAGAAGACGAAGAAAGTGTTGAGTTAAATGATTATCTTAGTGAATATGGAGTACCAAAAACACTAGAGAAATATTCTGGACTTGAAAAGGACTCTATATTAACAGAACTAATAGAAGAAAATTATTACGAGTTAGAAAAATCACCATCTAGTACATGAATTTATACTAGATGGGTTTCTTTTTTTTGAAAAGTGGAATAATAAAGAGTAAATGTATTTAAGGAGGAAAATATGGATACAAGACTTTTTATTATTGCAGTAACGCCAGCTGTTGTAGGATTAGCAGCTATATATCTTACAGACAGGGTAGATAGAGAACCATTGGTGTTATTGTTATTAACATATTTATTTGGTGCATTGTCAGTAATACCTACTATAGTAGTAGAAGAAATACTATCTTTTTTCAATGTATTTCCGGGAGTATTTGGTGCTTTCTACAACGCATTTATTGTGGCAGGTATGACAGAGGAATATTTCAAAAGGCTTGTAGTAGTAAAACTACCATTCAAAACAAATTATTTTAATGAAAAACTAGATGGTATTGTATATGGAGTATTTGCGGCATTAGGTTTTGCAACTGTTGAAAATATCATGTATGTGGTTTTTACCTATACAAACAATCCTTTTATTGGATTTTATAGGGGAATATTTTCAGTTCCTGCTCATGGAATATTTGGGGTAACAATGGGATATTATTTGTCATTAGCTAGATTTGATTCAGATGTATCTAGGAAGAAAACATATCATTTTAAATCATTTTTAATGCCTGCAATTTTGCATGGTATGTTTGACTTCATATTGATGGCAGATATACCAGAATTGACTATGCTATTTATACCATATGTTGTATTTTTATGGTGGATTAATGAAAAGAAGCTTTCCAACTTCGTTTATGATTCAAAAAGTAGAATCAGGATAAGAAGAAAAGAATAATAAACATATATTGAAGTAAAGCGCATAAAAGTATAAAATAAAATTAAGATTTAAATATGGACAAGTTAAGGTGAAGATATGAAAAAGTTTCTGTTACTATTGATTATAATATCATTGATTTTAGGTGGCGCATATCTTAAATTCAATGACTTTTTGGGATATGAAGTTGTTACTGGTATTAGTGGAGAAGAAAATATAGAAGAAATTGATGATATATCTGAACCAGAAGTTCCTGAAGAACCACCATTAAAGACCATAAGCATTTTAGGTGTAGGAGATATTATGTTTCATATGCCTCAGATATTTTCAGCAAAATTAGACGATGGAACATACGATTTTAATCCTCCATTTCAATATGTAAGAAAATATATAGAAGAAGCAGATATAGCATTAGCAAATTTTGAGACAGTAACAGCTGGTAATGATATACAATTTAGCGGCTTTCCAAGATTCAATAGTCCTATAGAAACGGTAGCAGCATTAAAGGAGACTGGCTTTGATATTTTGTCAACAGCCAACAATCATAGCCTTGATAGAGGCAAAAATGGAATAATCGCAACTATAGAAAACATAGAAAATAATGGTTTGAAGAATATAGGAACATATAAAGAAAATAATAAAAATTTACTAATAGAGGAAATAGAAGGGATTAAAATAGGTTTTTTATCCTATACCTATGGAATGAATGGACTAAACAGTCTATTAACTAGTGATGAGCTTGCATCTATGATAGATACAATTGATGAAAAGGTAATAGAGAAAGATATCAAAACTTTAAAGGACGCTGAAGTAGACTTAATTTTAGCCTATATTCATTGGGGAAATGAGTATCAAGGCCAACCCCATATTTATCAAGAAGCTTTGGGTAAAAAGATGATAGAATGGGGTGCTAATATAATATTAGGAAGTCATCCCCATGTTATTCAAAGGTCTGAAATTGTAGAGTATGGGGGAAAAAACAATTATATTATTTATTCCATGGGGAATTTTTATTCAAATCAAAGATATGAAACTATGGGAAATTCATTAACAGAAGACGGAGTTATGGTAAAACTAATAATAGAAAAAAACTTTTCTACTAGCGAAACAATCATCAAGGATGTGATTCATATACCAACGTGGATATATAGATATAAGGAAAATAATCAAATGAAATATGTAATATTACCTTTAGAACCATTGGGGACAGTCCCCAGTGACCTAGAATTACCTGCTAATGTAATGGAAAGAATAAATAAATCCTATAAAGATACGATGAATACGTTAGGTAATAGTGAATAAAAAATTCACAAATCACAATGCACAAATCACAATTATGAAAGCAGTGATTACGGGTCAAAGACCAAAGACTCCAAAGCATAGCCCTAACAACATTGTAAACTGTGAATTATATTTATAAAAATTATTTGTTCATTTAAGACTAAAATTGTTATATAATAGATATATAATTATCCAAAAATTTATATGAGAATGTGAGGTAAACATTTTTGCAATATTTTAGTAGTTTATTTTTAAATGTAAGAATTCGAGATGTAGTTGATATCCTTATTGTTGCAGCAGTATTATATAAACTTTTTATATTGATTAGAGAGACTAGAGCTGAGCAGCTTACAAAAGGAATTGTTGTGCTTTTAATATTGACAAAGCTTAGCGAATGGTTGGAATTATATACTATCAATTGGATTTTAAACAATGCTATGACCGTTGGAACATTGGCATTGTTAATTGTGTTTCAACCAGAATTACGCCGTGCGTTGGAATACATTGGTAGAAGTAGGTTATTCACCAAATCTCTAATAGAGTTAAGAGGAGAAAGTCATCTAAAGGTTGTAGAGGAAATCGTAGAGGCAGCAGCTTCCCTTTCTAGGCAGAAGATAGGAGCCTTAATAGTGCTTGAAAGACAAACAGGATTAAATGAGGTAGTAGAAACAGGGACTAAGTTAGACGCTCTTGTTTCCAGTGATGTACTTATAAATATTTTTATACCAAATACACCATTGCATGATGGTGCAGTAATTATTAAAGATGACAGGATCAAGGCAGCAGCTTGTTTCTTACCTCTTACTGACAATATGAATATAAGTAAAGAGCTTGGGACAAGGCATAGAGCAGCCTTAGGAATATCGGAAAGATCCGATAGTTTGTCTATTATTGTCTCGGAAGAGACAGGTGCTATTTCACTAGCTGAAAATGGTACTATTTCTAGATACCTTGACACAAAAACTCTACGACAAATATTGCTTGATATGTACAAACCGAAGAATAATAACCAATCTTTTATAACAAAATGGAGGCCGAGAAATAATGAGCAAGGGAAAGAATGATATAACTATTAAAATCTTTGCTCTTTTTATAGCTATTATTTTGTGGAGCTATGTTATGAGCGAAAAGGATCCTGAGATAACAACTAAAATTAAAAATGTTACCGTGAGTCTTACCAATGTTTCTGCATTGGACAGACAGGGTTTAGTAATAATGGATCCACAAGAAGCAACTGTTAATGTTGAAGTAGCTGGGAAGAAATCAGAACTGGACAAATTGGACAAATTCTCGGCTAAAAATATATTAGCACAGGTGGATTTAAGCGGTTACAATGAAGGACAAGTAAAAATCCCTGTGACAGTAAGTCTACAAAATCAAGGTTCTAGCATAAGAATTGTAAGTTATGAGCCTAAAGAAATCTTATTTTCTTTTGATAAATTAATTCCTAAAGAAATGCCTGTGACAATTCAAACTGTTGGCAGTCTTCCGCCTGACTATGTATTGGGAGATATGACAAAAAAACCACAAAAAGTATTAATAAGAGGTCCTAGAACGTGGGTCAACGCTGTATCGGATATTATAGCAACAGTTGATTTAAATAATAGAACAATGCCTGAAATCAATTCATTCCCTATAAAGTTAGTAGATGATAAAGGTAATGATGTTAGGGGTGTTGAAAAAGAGCCAAATTTAGTTGAAATTGATATACCAATATATAGAAAAGCAACCCTACCAATTGAATTACAGACAGTAGGTGAACTTCCTGACAACTATGCAATCACAAATATAATCATAAGTCCTAGTAGGATTGCAGTAAAAGGTGACAATACCGTAGCTGATCTTACAAAGATAAATACAAAGACAATAGATATCAATACATTGTTGGATAAGGTCGCAATGGATGTAGAATTAGACTTACCAGAAGGGGTACAATTGGTAAATCCAAACGAAAAAATTACAATTTTCTATAATATAGAAGAAGTAGTATCTAAAGATTTTACCTTCAATCAAGGGGAAATCAATACAATTAATCTAGATGATAATTTAATCGTAGAAGGATTAGATGCTAATACTGAATTCTCAGTTAATATAAAAGGAATAAAATCCTTATTGGATAATATCAATAAAGAGAATTTAGAACTTTATGTTGACTTAGCTAACCTAGCAGAAGGAAAACATACTGTAGATATTAAAATGAAAGAAATTCAGGGAGTTAGCACAGGAGAAATTATCCCAGCTCAAGTAACGGTAAATTTAAATGCTCGTTAGTGTCATTATAGTTGATGTTATAAAATAATATAGGAATATATAGGGCTAGGTGGACTA
>JAPXKQ010000153.1:0-5320 GCA_033809995.1 Tissierellaceae bacterium | reverse complement strand
TGTAGCTGTTAAGGCATTAGACGAAAAAACTCTTGAGGTAACTCTAGAGGCTCCAACAGCTTACTTCCTAGAATTAACTGCTTTCTATACTTATTACCCAGTAAGTAAAAAAGTTGTAGAAGCTAACCCTAATTGGGCTAAATCAGCTGAAACACACGTATCAAATGGACCATTCTACCTAACAGAATGGGAACATGATGCAAACATCAAGATGAGAAAAAATCCTAACTACTATGACGCAGATAAAATTAAACTTGACGGTATTGATTTAACAATTATCGATGACGAAAATACTACATGGCAAGCATATGAAGGTGGAGAATATGATGTATTATTACCTATTCCACAAGCTGTAGTAGCTAAAATGAAAGCTGAAAACAATCCAGAGTTAGTTATCGGTGGAGAGGTTGGAACCTACTACTATAACTTAAACTCTAAAGTAAAACCTTTCAATAACGTTAAAGTTAGAAAAGGCCTATCTTATGCACTAGATAGAACAACTATTACAGATAAGATAGCTCAAGGTGGTCAAATACCTGCTGAAGGTGTTGTGCCATTCGGTATGTTCGATGATGAAGGTAAAGAATATAGAGACAAAGTTGGTAACCTAATACCTTATGATGTAGCAGAAGCTAAGAAATTATTTGAAGAAGGATTAGCTGAAGAAGGAATGACAGTTGCTGACTTCAATAAAAAAGGTTTCGTTCTTCTTTACAATACTGCTGAATCACATAAGAAGATAGCTCAAGCAGCTCAAGAAATGTGGAGAAAAGCTCTAGGCGTTGAAATCGGACTTGAAAATGTAGATTTCCAAGTTAAACTTGACAGAGAAAAAGCTGGAGATTACGATATCTCTAGAGCTGGTTGGATTGGTGACTATATGGATCCAATTACTTTTATAGACTTATGGCATAGTAAATCAAGCTTTAATGACGCTAAATACAATAATCCAAAATATGATGAATTAGTAAATAAAATTAAGAGTACTGCAGACCAAAAGGTTCGTTTTGAAGCTATGAGAGAAGCTGAAAAGATGATTATGGAAGATATGCCAATCATCCCAGTATATTTCTATACTCAACCATATGCTCAAAAACCATATGTAACAGGGGTTTATAAACCACTTGTTAACTATCCAAGATTAACTTATGCTGATATAAATAAATAATACTATTGATTGGGACGGCTTTACCACCGTCCCTTCAATAAGATTATAGGGGGGTTCCATGCCCGCCCATAGAAGTAGAAAATCATATGACGCGGGTGTCCTTGATCATTTGATTTTCTTTTCAATTTAGAAGAAGGAGGGGGTAAAATGAAAAAATACCTTTTAAAAAGAATTGCAATGTCTATAGTTACCCTTTGGGCAATAATAACCATTACCTTTTTCTTAATGCATGCGGTTCCTGGAAACCCATTTGCTAAAGAAGGTAAAATGCCTAAAGTTGTATATGAAAATCTACAAAAAAAATATGGACTTGATAAACCTCTTGGAGAACAATATATTATTTACTTGAAAAATATTTTAAAGGGTGACTTTGGCGATTCAATGAAGTCTAGAGTTGAAACTGTAAATGATATGATTAAAAGAGGATTCCCAGTATCAGCTCGTATAGGTGCTCAAGCATTGCTTATTGCATTAATTTTTGGACCTGCCCTGGGAGCATTAGCAGCACTTTATCAAAATAAATTTCCTGATTATATCTCAATGGTACTAGCAATTATTGGTATCTCCGTACCAAGCTTTATTATGGGTGCTGTTTTCATCCAATTTATTGCCAAAAATATCAGTTGGCTGCCAATTGGTGGCTGGGGTACTTGGAGGCACACAATACTTCCATCTATAGCACTAGCATTGATGCCCCTTGCATATATGGCAAGACTTATGCGTTCAAGCATGTTAGAAGTTTTAGGACAAGATTATATAAAAACTGCTAAATCAAAAGGAATTACTAAATCTGCTGTTATTATAAAACACGCAGTTAGAAATGCTATTCTACCTGTTGTATCTATCTTAGGTACTACTATATCAAACCTATTAGTAGGTAGCTTTGTTATAGAAAAAATATTTGGTATCCCTGGTCTTGGCTCATTCTTTGTTAAGTCAATAAACAACAGGGATTATACCCTAATAATGGGTACTACTATTTTTTATGCAATTATTTTGATAGTTTTACTATTCATTGTTGATTTTGCATATATGTTAATTGACCCAAGAATCAAGCTTACTAAGGAGGGACGTTAATGGAGAATAAAATTAAATTAGATCCTAGAATGTTTGAAAAAGCAACCTTTGAGGATAAAGATGCTGATAAAATTAAACGTCCAAGTATAAAATATTGGCCAGATGTATGGCGTAGATTAAAACAGAATAAACTAGCCATGATTGGACTAACACTAATTATTATAATGAGTTTTATGTCAATCATAGGCACTCATATAAATGGTTTTACTTTCAATGAACAAGATTATACCCTCATCAATATGCCACCTGATAGTGTACACTGGTTTGGTACAGATGAGCTAGGCAGAGACCTTTTCACTAGAGTATGGCTTGGCACCAGATATTCCTTAATTATCGGTATACTTGCTGCTGTTATCGACTTTGTCATCGGTGTCCTATACGGTGGATTGTCCGGTATGGCAAGCAGAAGAGTAGACTCAATAATGATGCGTATTGCAGAAGTTATTTATTCTATACCATATTTGCTTATTGTAATATTATTGTCCGTAGTATTTTCTCAACAAGGATCAGGTACTTCTATGTTTGTATTAATCCTTGCAATGACATTGACTGACTGGGTACCAATGGCAATACTAGTTAGGGGTCAGGTACTACAACTCAAGGAATCTGAATACTCTTTAGCTTCCGAATCATTGGGAGCAACAAAGGGCTGGATACTAAGAAAGCATATCATTCCAAATACTTTGGGACCAATACTTGTAAATATAACACTTACAATCCCAAGAGCAATATTTTCTGAAGCAACACTTGGTTTCCTTGGGCTAGGACTTCAACCACCAGCACCAAGTTTAGGTAACTTAGCAAATGATGGTTTGGCTGTAATGCCTATAGGAGTATTCTATCAAATATTCTTCCCGGCATTATTTATATCCCTAATAATGTTTTCATTTAACGTATTAGGTGATGGATTAAGAGACGCATTAGACCCAAGACTACGTAAATAAAGAGAGGTGGAAAAATGGAAAAAGTATTAGAGATTAAAGACTTGGCTGTATCCTTCAAGACATTCTTTGGTGAAGTCGAAGCAGTTCGAAAAATAAGCTTTGATGTACACAAAGGAGAAACTGTAGCAATTGTAGGAGAATCAGGATGTGGAAAAAGTGTTACTGCAAACTCTATAATGCAACTTCTTCCAATGCCACCTGCATTCTTTAAGGGTGGACAAATCCTATTTAATGGTGAAGATATAGTACAAAAAACTGAAAAAGAAATGCAACAAATACGTGGGAATCAAATTTCTATGGTATTCCAAGACCCAATGACATCACTAAATCCCACTATGAAAATTGGAAAGCAAATTGTTGAAGGGCTTGTGAAGCATCAAAAGCTTTCACGAGCAGAAGCAAAAGAGAAAGCTATAGAAATGTTAAATCTAGTAGCAGTACCACAGCCTGAAAAAAGAGTAAATCAGTATCCTCACGAATTTTCAGGTGGTATGAGACAAAGGGTTATGATAGCCTTGGCAATGGTATCAAATCCACAGTTATTAATAGCTGACGAGCCTACTACTGCTCTAGACGTAACAGTACAAGCACAAATACTTGATTTAATGAAAAATATTCAAGATAAATTAGACATGTCCATTATATTAATTACCCACGATTTAGGTATTGTTGCCGATGTAAGTGATAAGGTAGTCGTAATGTATGCTGGACAAATTATGGAACAAGGACAAACAGAGGAAATATTCAAAAATCCTAAACATCCATATACACAAAAACTATTGGCAAGTGTACCAAGACTGGATATGGATAAAAACGAATCACTACATTCAATAGAAGGTACCCCACCAGACCTTTATATCCCTCCAAAGGGCTGCCCATTCTATGATAGATGTGAAGATGCAATGAAAATTTGTAAGGATAATATGCCAGATTTTGATTATCATACAAAGACCCATTATAGTCGTTGCTGGCTAAATCATCCTATGGCAAAAAGTGCCAATGAAGGGAGTGAAGCTTAATGGTAGAACCTTTATTGTCTGCAAGGAATATTAAAAAGTACTTTGATGTTGGAGAAGGAGTTTTAAAAGCTGTAGATGGAATAAGCTTTGATATATATCCTGGTGAAACCTTTGGTTTAGTAGGTGAATCCGGATGTGGCAAATCCACAGCAGGTAGAACTATCATTAGACTATATGAGCCTACCGGTGGTGAGCTTTACTTCAATGGAAAGAATATATATGAATTGCCTAGACGTGAAATGCAAGAAGTAAGAAGAAATTTCCAAATGATATTCCAAGACCCTTATGCTTCATTAAACCCTAGAATGACAGTTGAAGAAATAGTTGGGGAACCTTTGGATATACATGGTGCCTATAAAACACATAAAGAAAGACATAAAAGAGTTATTGAATTATTGCAATTAGTAGGACTTAACGATGAGCACGCTAATAGATTCCCTCATGAATTCTCTGGTGGGCAACGTCAAAGAGTAGGCATAGCTAGGGCATTGGCTTTAAACCCTAAATTCATCGTCTGTGACGAGCCTATATCTGCACTTGATGTATCTATCCAAGCACAGGTTGTAAACCTTCTAAAGGAACTACAAGAGGAACTAGGGCTAACATATATGTTTATAGCCCATGACCTATCAATGGTAAGATATATTTCAGATAGAGTTGGGGTTATGTATCTTGGACATATGATGGAGTTAGCAGAATCAGAGGAACTTTATCAAAATCCAATGCACCCATATACAAAAGCATTGTTGTCTGCAATACCTATACCAGACCCCGAAATTCAAAGGAACAGGAAGAGAATTATGCTTGAAGGAGATGTTCCTAGCCCTATAAATCCTAAGCCAGGCTGTAGATTTGTAGATAGATGTCAATATGCAATACCTAAATGTAGAGAAATAGAACCTGAATTTGAAGAATTAAGACCAAACCACTTTGTGGCTTGCCATAGAGCTAGGGAAATATAAAATGGAAGGGCTTCGCCCTTCCATTTTATATTTTATCTTGTTTAAAACTATTCACTTACCTTACTATCTTCCCCAAAATAACCCTTACTTCCTCCACCTTCATCACTATCAATAATCCAAAATACACTATCATACCTATTAAGACTGAAC
>JAPXKQ010000152.1:0-5422 GCA_033809995.1 Tissierellaceae bacterium | reverse complement strand
GTACAATTATGTTGAGCCATAGTGAGACCTCCCTGTATGTTTAGGGTTTTGGATATCTATATCATACAGGATTTCTCACTATGGTTCTACTATTTTTTAGGTGTTGCATTTAATTTTACAATGAACCCGGTTTAAATATGTCCAAAAAAGTGTTGACATATCAACCAGAACTATATCTTGGTTGAGTCAATGCTATTAATTTTTAAATATCGAACGGACACTATAGAATTTGGGCAGGACTTAAATAATTAACTTCATATATAATACTATGATTAGGATTAAAGTATCATTAAAGAGATAATAGGTTATATATCAAAAATCTCATATTTAATTTCGATTTAGCCGGTTATATGAGGTGATAGATATGATAATATAATACAATGGATATAAACCGGAGATACACAGCACCTGCTTTGTGGCAGAAAATAGCACCATCATAGGGTAAGTTACATTAAAAAAGAACGCCAGCGTTTGGTATGGTACAGTAATTCGCGGAGATGACAATTTTGTCGCTATAGGAGAGAATACAAACATACAGGATAACTGCACCATACACATTGATAAAGATAAACCTACTATAATAGGAGACAACGTCACCATAGGCCACGGAGCTACAGTTCATGCCTGCAAAGTAGGCAACAATGTACTAATTGGCATGGGTGCTATAGTTCTAGACGGTGCAGAGATAGGGGATAATGTAATAATTGCAGCAGGCTCCTTGGTACCTCCAGGGAAGAAAATATCTTCCAATACCTTAGTAATGGGTTCGCCAGCTAAGGTGGTAAGGGAACTTACAAAAGAGGAAATTATGAATATAAAAACTTCGGCGGATTATTATGTAAAGCTGGCACGAGAGCACAGCAATATGGTAAGTTCAGAAAAAATTAGATAAGATAAGCAAATATATCAGAAAAAATGTGAGATTAAAAATATACATGGAGGCGAAGGGCAAAATGGAATTTACTATTGATCCAAAAGGAATTTGGTATCATGGATCAAATAAGGAATTTGAAATTCTTAATGAAGGTAGCACCATTACACAATGGAGGGAACTGGCAGAAGCCTTTTCCCATCAACCAACAATACTTTCCATAGATGATAATAATTCAATTTATCATAATGGAAAGGAATATGGCTATCTATATATAGTAGACGAACCTATAGAAATTGATAAAGACATCTATGCCCGCCCCAGGTCAACTATGGCTAAAGGCTTGGAGTTTCTAACAAAACGTAATTTAAAGGTTAAAAAGATTGCTGATATTGGATTGCCAGACTAAGAGCATCAAAAATTATTCGGCAAAATCTAAAAACTGCTTACATGTACTGCACAATAAAACATCCCTTAGTGTCTAGATCAAACTAGAGCTAGGGGATTTTTTATGATCTAGTAATATCTCATAGCTGATGATTTGCAGTTTTGCACTTATATTATTGGATAATAAATCCTAAGGATTAGAATGAAAAGGAATTAAAAATTAGGAAATACTATAAATGTTATGCACTGAGATTAACAAATAAATCAGAAATTATAAGTTTGAAAAAGTTAAATAAGTGGTAAGTGGTATATAGTGGTATAAAAACTGTATGTATATACAAATGAGAAAGAGAGGGATAATATGTCAAGATTATTGGCTCAAAAAGGTAAGATTGGAAATGTGGAGTTAAAGAATCGGTTGGTTATGGCGCCTATGGGTGATTTAACAGCAAATCCAGATGGTACAGTATCTGACAAAACAATCGCCTATTATGGTGCAAGGGCAAAGGGTGGTGTAGGACTTATTATTACAGGTATCGTAAGAATTAATAATGAAGATGGAACTGCGGGTCCTAATCAGCTTAGTTTGGCTGATGACTCCTATATCCCAGGATTCAAGCGATTAGTAGATGAGATACATGGTCATGGTGCCAAGGTATTTGTGCAGATTCAGCATTCAGGCAGGCAAGGAGTAGCGGCTTATACAGGACTGGATCATGTACTAGCTCCATCTGCAATACCAAGTGCAGTTACTAAGCAACCTACTAAGGCGTTAACTAAGGAACAAATCAAAAGGTTAGTAGGGCAGTTTGGCGACACGGCACGAAGAGCTATGGAAGCTGGTGCAGATGGAGTGGAGATACACGGTGCACACGGATATCTTATTAACCAATTTTTAAGTCCCTTCTCCAACAAGCGAGATGACGAGTATGGTGGTTCCTTTGAAAACCGTATGCGTTTCTTAAGGGAGATAATTCAGGATGTTTTTGAAAAAACCCAGCGCAAGATTGCAGTATCAGTTCGTCTTTCTGTGGACGAATTCTTAGCAGAGGTTGGAATAGATGAGCCATATATAAATTTAGAAGAAGGTATAAGGATTGCCAAAGCCTGTGAGGCTGAAGGCGTGGATGCGATTAACGTATCCTGTGGTACTTATGAGAGTATGAACTTTGCAATTGAGCCAGTATCTTTCCCTCAAAATTGGCGAAAAAATTTTATTAAAGCGGTAAAGGATTCAGTAAATATTCCAGTTATTGCTGTTTCTAAGCTTCGTGAGCCATCTGTGATTGAAGAATTACTGCAGGAAGGCGTGGTGGACTTTGCTGCTCTTGGACGTCCTCTATTAGCTGATCCGGATTTTGCAAATAAAGCTATTCGAGGAGAGGATGAGAGCATACGTAAATGTATCTCCTGCTTATTCTGCTTTGAGGAATTGCTAAAAGGTAGTCATGTAGTTTGTGCAGTCAATCCCCTAACAGGTTTTGAAGCTAAATATCCAGAACGAGGCAAGACAGATAAGCCCAAAAAGGTGGTTATAGTTGGTGCGGGACCAGCTGGGCTTTCGGCAGCAGAAACGCTTATAAGGCATGGACATGAAGTAGTCATATTTGAAAAATCTGACAGCATTGGCGGTCAGGTACGCATTGGTATGAATCCTCCCAAGAAAGATCAGTTGGGCTGGTTTATGGATTATTATGAAAAATTTATTAAGGACTATGATGTAGATATCCGTTTCAATCAGGAAGCAAATCCTGAAACTGTTAAGGCCATGAATCCCGATATAGTGCTTCTTGGTGTTGGAGCCAAGCCCATTACTCTTAATATTCCTGGTGAAACAGGCCCAAATGTATACTCCGTAGAACAAGTACTAAAAGGTGAAGCTGATCTAAAGGATAAAACTGTTGCTGTAGTAGGTTCCGGCTTGACAGGTTTAGAAGTGGCAGAGATGCTGCAAGTGGATGGCAACAAGACTTTGATAGTAGAGATGCTAGATGAAATAGCTCCAGGTGCATATGTGCAAAATCTCATGGATGTACTCAGCAGGTTAGCAGAGGACAAAACCGAGTACCTAACTTCTCATAAACTAATTGAAATTGATGATGATACTATTATAATGGAGAATTTAAAAAGTGGAGAAAAAGTAAAGCGGAAGGTGGATGCAGTAGTATTGGCAGTTGGCTACAAGCCGGATAAGGAGTATTTAGATAGCTTTTCGGATACTGCTAGCGTAGTAAAAGTGATAGGTGATGCTCATGAAGTACAAAACATTGGCATGGCGGTAAGATCGGGACATGCTGCAGCCTATGAAATTTAAGTTAAAATAGACGGAATCAGTTGAACAAAATGAGCCACTCCCCAAATTGAGGAAGTGGCTCATTTTATTATGTAACTAACTTATTTAACTACCTTATTAACGTCACTTATTTTGCTGGTACTTAATTAAATATTCTTCTAGCTGTTATAAGGGGCTTATTAAAACTGCTCAGGCTACTTACCTTAACTCCGTCTCTCCTGTTAGCTGCATGGATAAATTTATTATTGCCTATGTATATACCAACATGTCCTGGAAAACAAAGGAGATCACCTGGTTGTAAGTTTTTTCTGGATACAGCCTTGCCTGCAGAGCGCTGGGCTGAGGAAGTACGGGGAAGGTCTACTCCAAAATGGCCGTAAACGTATTTAGTGAAACCAGAGCAGTCAAAAGCATTAGGACCTGAAGCACCATAAACATATTTATAGCCTTTGAAGTTCATAGCGTAGTTTACTACTGCACTGCCAGATCCACTGCCACCTCTGCTGACTATAGTAGTGGAAGAGCCGGAGCTAGATCTGGTTGTAGTTCTTCTGGGTTTTACCTTTGTTCCCTTGGCTTCAATATGCTTTACAGGCTCTTTTACTATCTTTTCTTCCAATATATCACGGGCAATTTCCTGTCCATCTTCTTTGGTCACCAAAGCTACAATGTCCTTTTGACCTTTTTCACCTTGCTGAATTACCTTGGTTTTTCCTTTTTCCAGACTATTATCTTCCCTGACTTCGGTTTCAAAGGGTATCTCCTCAGAATACTGGATCTTTTCTTTAGTTACTACTGTCAGTAATTTCTTTTGCTGGCCTATTTTAATTATATCTCCAGGTTGAATAATTTCATCATCCAGTTGAGGATTTATAAGCTCAAGATCCGTTACACTTACATTATTTTGATGTGCTATTGACCAGAGAGAATCCCCTTCTTGAACTTGATACTCTATAAATTCTTGGTTTCCTTGTAAGATAATATCCATTGCTTCTTCCAGGCTTATTATATTTTTTACTGATACAATTTCTTCCTTAAAATCAATATCTTGTTTAATTGAAATATCCTCTAATTGACTATCCTCTTGTTCCTCAATTTTCTCTATGTATGGGGCTTTTATATCATCAATTAGCTTTTGTGCTGTTTCAATGTCTTTTACATTGCATAGCTTTGTCCCATCAATGTTTATAGAAATAGAGTTTATTTTGACATCAATAGCCTTTTCAATAGCTTTGGCCAGTACATCTCTGTGGGTAGGCTGGTCCAAAGTAGCATTGGCTTCGGCGAAATAAATCTTTGAATCAATAAAGACTTCTTCTTGATACTTTTCTCTTTCCCTCCTTTCCACAGTATCATAGATTGACAATGCCATTGCAGGATACTTGACAATCCCTACCTGCTGATCGTTAACATACATAAAGTATAGAGTAGATGAATCCTTGGTATAGGCTCTAGTAGGAATAGATGGGATTATCATCAGCAAAGACAAAAACACAACGCACATTAGGATCCTTGATTTTTTCATGGTAACCTCCATTAAGCTTGTCTGTTACAGTTCTGTTTCGATTCTTTACAAAACTGTTAAGTTACTACATATATATTCTACGCTAATGCAAAATATCCTACTTGTTTTTGTATTATTTCCTGAAAATTTTTATTAATTCTAATATTGTTTAATGATCAATAAAAGTATTTATCTATAGTTTATAAGTTTTATGTTATATAATATATGTGATTCAAAAGGCGCAAGATTAAGTCCGTATAATGGTGTAAAAAGAAAAATAATTTGAGCCAAGGCTCAACCTCGGTTAGAATATAGTTACGACACAAATACCAAACCGAGGAGGATGAACCATGGCTCAGTATAATAT
>JAPXKQ010000151.1:0-5456 GCA_033809995.1 Tissierellaceae bacterium | reverse complement strand
TTTAATAGTTGATTTTGCAATTCCATATTCTCTATTAAGATCTGCCAAAGATTTACCATTATTATATAGTGCAACTATTTGTTTTTTGAATTCCTCTTCATATCGTTTTGCCATTTAAATTCCTCCCGAAGTTTTATATTTATATTATACCATTGTTCGGAATTTAATTGTCCTAATTAGTATAGCCTATCCATATACTAAATTATTATAGCTGTTATCTTTACGAACAATATATGATATAATATAAATATAAGTGAAAGATGAAATCGGGGGTGTTCAAATGACCAATGAAGAATTTCAAAAAATAGTATTAGAAGAGCTAAGAAGTCTAAAAGAAGGACAGAGAAATTTAGAAGAAGGACAGAGAGAAATAAAAAAGGAATTAGAAGCTATAACTGAGCAAACAGCTGACTTGACAGAATTTAGAGAAGAGACCAATGCTAAACTTGACACCATTATTGAGGAAAATGAGATATTAAAAGAGCTAATAGGAAAACATGAAGTAGATATTAGAAGAATTCAAAGAAGAATAGTATAGAAGATTATAATTATAGAACTCTTTCTTAGGGTTCTTCAGTTCGTAGACAGAACAAGGTTTTCTTTATTATGAAAATCGTGTTTTTGAATATTTTAGAAAACAACTGCGTACTACCCGAATTTTGTTTAAACCTAGTTGTAGCCATATAGCAAACATCCCATAGGTAGGAAACTTATGGGGTGTTTTTTGTATTGAATCAGGCAATAAATTAATGATATAATCTTAAGAAAATAAATCTTTCCATTTTTAAATATGGGGAATATTTGGTGATTATATATATTTGGGAGGTGAGTCTAGATGAACGATGGTATAAAAAATATAATAGAAGATATGAAAAAGGTAAAAACAGATTATGGGCAAGATAGTTTGTCCGTTGAAGAAGTACTTAACCTTCCTGCACTTGATGGTTATCAGCTCCTTGCTGGAGATAGGGGGCTTAAAAGAAGATGTAAGCATATTACTATACTTGAGACTCCAACGGGTATTAATTGGTTAGAAGGGGGAGAATTCTTAGTTACTGCTGGATATGCCTTTATAAATAACGAACAATATAAAAAAACGATGTTGATTGATGCACATAAGCAAGGGGTATCTGCTATTGCTATAAAAGAAAATAGATACTTTGGTGAGATTAGTAAAGAATTGTTAGAACAAGCTAATAGGTTTGAGATTCCTCTCATACAACTTCCTTATGATGTAGTTTATACTAGGACTATATCTAGCTTTTATGATATGCTTTTTTATAGAAAAAATGAATATATTCTGAAGTTAAATGAAATCTATGAAAAATTGATGAATTTATCTTTTGAAAACAGGGACATAGATGGTATTATATATTCTCTATCCAATCTATCCAATTCCAGTGTTTTTCTATTTGACGGTTCATTAAACCTAATGTGCTACAATATTATTAATCCTAGTAGTTTTGATAGACTATCTCCTATTAGTCCTTTCAACAAAGAAGGTATTAGGCTGGTCAAACAAATTAAGAATTATACGATTAATAAGGAATTAAATAATTCCTTTATCAGTTTTTTCCCCATATCCATCAATAATAAGAATATTGCCTATGTGTATATTATTAATGATTTTAAACTGGATAAACTTTCCCAAAGGTCAATAGAATATGGAATTTCAATTATAACTGCAAAAATGGAAAGAGATCATAACACGATTCTTGCTCAGACGAGAGTAAATAGAACATTAGTTGAGATGATGTTAAATAACAGTGAACTTCCTGATGAATTCTATCAAAATGTAGAACTAAATTTAAACTGGAATAGCCAAGGCTTTGTTTATGGAGTTTGTATTAAACTTCATCCTGAAATAGATAAAAATATTGGGAATTGTGAGTTTGTCATCTATAATTATTTAGATAATATTATTGGTAAGAATAATTATCTGTCTACTAGTAAAAATAACGGTATATTTGTGTTTTTCAAGGTTGCTACTAAGGATTGTTTAAAAGATTTTATATCTAATTTTGTAAAATATATTAAAACTTACGAGGATATATTCACTGTTTCCATAGGTATTTCCAAGCCATATAAAGATATTAAAAGTATAAGAAGATTATATGATGAAGCATATCTAGCAATTCTTTTTAGTAATCGTGATATCATATATTATAATTCCTTAGATACTATTAAGCTACTCTATCCTCTAAAGGATGATGATGGGATTCAGCAATATTATAGTAAGACTATAAAAAAGCTTGAAGAATATGACGAAATAAATGGTACGAATTTATTAGAAACTTTAGAGGTTTTCTTTAAATATAATTTTAAAAAGACATTGGTTGCTAATAAACTTTTCATTCATGTTGAAACATTAAGATATAGACTTAATAGGATTGAAGAGATAACTGGTTATTCTGTTGAAGAAACGGAAGGGTTGTTTGCATTACAAATGGGGTTGAAAATTAGAAGGTTATTAAAAATTAAATAGAAAGCATAAAGCTTGAAAAAGCTACTCTATTATGAAAAGTCATAAATAGGGTAGCTTTATTTTTATGGCTTTATAGAATTGTTAATAAAAACTGAATTGATATAATATTCTGCAAATAGTCGATTGTTATACTAACTAATTAACTTGTTTAAATTTTCACTAAAACTTTTCAAAAAAGGGGTGAGATGTTCAGGACAATGAAAATTTATAAGGTTTAAGTGTTTAAATATAATTATATGTTTGACACTACGACAAGTATACAGGAGGTGAGAAAATGAATCAAAAAAATAAAAGTGATAAAAACAGCAATATACTCGGAATAGTTTTACTTGTAGTTATGTTTGTGTTTTTTATAGTATTTAGACAATTTTATCAACAAGGGCAAAAATTACTAGAAGGATTACACCCCTGGGATTATATTGCACTTGTAGTAATAGTTGGTCTCTTAGGTATATTTCTAGTGAAAAAGTCAAAGAATCAAAAATAGTTAAAGTAAGTGAGGTGATTTTTCATTGAAAGAACCCATTATTGTATTTGACAACGTAACTTATAATTATCCTGGAACTACCAAACCTGCTATTGATGAAGTAAATCTTACTATAAATAAAGGTGAGATAGTTTTATTAACCGGACCTTCAGGAGCGGGAAAGAGCACTCTATGTTCTATGCTAAATGGTATTATACCCAATTCATTTGGTGGTGATATAAAAGGCAAGATTATTGTAAATGGGAAAAACACACTAGAACATTCTATTGGAGAATTATCTTTTATATCAGGTCTATTGTTCCAAGATCCCAGCGGACAATTGATTTCTGCTACAGTTGAAGATGAAATAGCTTTTGGACCAGAAAATAAAGGGCTGCCAGTAGAAAAAATTGACAAATCAATAGATAAATGTATTGACTATGTTAACATGAGAAAATTTAGGGAAAGATCACCCCAAGCTTTGTCAGGAGGACAACAACAGTTAGTTGCATTTGCATCAATCTTATCTATGGAACCAGAAATATATGTATTAGATGAACCCACTTCAAATCTCGATCCTTTAGGTAGCGATTTAATTTTTCATATAATGAACAAAATCTCAAATGAATCCCAAAAAACAGTAATTCTTGTAGAACATAAAATTGAAAAAGTAATTGATATAGTTGATAGGATAATAGTTATGCAAGATGGAAGAATCATATATGATGGAAAGCCAAGTGAAGTTATGTCCAAATACGAAGAATTAATTGATATGGGTGTAATTCCCCCACAAATTACCCAAATGATATCCATGCTAAATAAAAAGAATAATATGAATTTAAATATAAAAACTAATTTTCAAGAAGGAGTAAATGAGTTAAAGAAGCTTGTTAATAAGAGCGTATCTAGCGAAAAACTTATTGCAATAGGTAAAAAGTTTAAACCTTTTAGGAAATTTAGTAATATTGCTATAGAGGTAAAAAATCTACACTTTGAATATGTCCCTGATGTTGAAGTTCTCCATGGAATTGATCTCGAAGTATATGAAGGAGAATTTTTATCTATTGTAGGACAAAATGGTTCAGGGAAGACTACATTAGTAAAACATTTTAATGGAATATTAAAACCAACATTAGGAAATGTAATGGTTTATGGAAAAGATACTAAAGACCATACTATAGCTTACCTTTCAACAAAAGTGGGATACTGTTTTCAAAATCCAGATCATCAAATTTTTTCATCAAGAGTATGGGACGAGATTGCTTATGGACCCAAAAATTTAGGCTGGAGCGAAGGGAAAACTTCAGAGACAGTAAAGGCTGTAGCTAAAATATTAGGTATTAAAGAAATACTTGAAGAAAACCCTTATAATTTAAGCAAGGGTCAAAGACAACAAGTCGCAGTAGCATCAATTTTAGCAATGCAACCCAATATAATTATAGTGGACGAGCCTACAACAGGTCAAGATCCAAAACAAAGTAAAAAAATGATGGATTTAATGAAGACATTAAATAGGGAATACAGTAAAACGATTGTTGTAATAACTCACGATATGAATATAGCTGCTGAATATTCGGACAGGCTCATAGTTATGCATAACGGAGAAGTATTAATTCAAGGCACGCCAAGAGAAGTTTTTGCTAATGAAGAACTACTTAAGAAGACTAATTTAGAACCTCCTCAAATAACAAAAGCAATGATTCGAATAGGTTTAAATAACCCTTTAGCAATTGATGTGGATGAAGCATATATGTTGTTAAATGAAATGGCGGAGGTGGGAAACCGTGGATAGAATCAAAGGCTCTTTTCTTTATAATCTTGATCCAAGAACAAAAATGTTATTCTTAATAAGCTTTATTTTCATAGGAGTTATGATAACAGATCCTTTTATAATAATTTTACTTCTAATATTTATATATTTTTTATATAGGATCTCTGGGATATCAGCAAAAAGAGTTTTCAATACAACAAAGCCTTTAATTTTAGCATTTGTACTATTTTTTCTATTGAACTTTCCTTTTGTAACACCTATAGAAGGAGAAAAGGTATATACGTACCTTCTACCAGGCAATCGAGTGCCAGTAACAGCCACAGGCATATTAACAGGAATTGGAAATGGCTTAAGATTTATATTGTTTATATGGATATCCGACTTAATTACAACAATGACCCCCACTGATGATATAGTTTTAGCTTTAAATAAAGCAAATGTTCCGCCGGAAGTATCTATAGCTATAGGGATAGCATTTTCTTACATCCCTGTATTGAAAAAGGAATATTCAACAATAATTGAAGCACAAAAATCTAGAGGCGCTAGCTTTGAGAGTAAAAATATTTTTAAAAAAATATCCTCTTATATACCTGTTATTGTTCCTGGACTATTTATATCCATAGTGAAAGGAAGGGAAATATCAAGGGCTATAGAAGCAAGGGGTTTTACCTATGATCCTTTAAACAGGACGTATAGAAGAGAAATTAAAATGAAAATAGAAGATTTTATAACTA
>JAPXKQ010000150.1:0-5456 GCA_033809995.1 Tissierellaceae bacterium | reverse complement strand
CCAGACAAAATTCTGTATCTAAAGATATTCCCAAGTTTAAGAAAGAGGGCAAGGATGTATCCTCACTGATAACTGAGATGAAGGAACTATCTGATGAAATAAAACAATTAGATGGAAAGGTAAAGGAAATAGATACAGAATTAAAGGATTTACTTCTACACATTCCAAACACTCCTCATGAATCGGTAGTAGAAGGTAAAACCGATGAGGACAATGTAGAGATAAGGAAATGGGGAGAACCTACGAAATTTGAATTTGAACCTAAAGCCCACTGGGATCTAGGAGCTGAGCTAGATATATTGGACTTCGAAAGGGCTTCCAAGCTTACGGGAGCAAGATTTTCTCTATTTAAGGGTTTAGGAGCAAAGCTCGAAAGGGCTTTAATTAACTTCATGTTAGATCTACACACTACAGAACATGGATATACTGAAATGGCTACACCCTTTATGGTAAATAGGGACAGTATGATAGGTACTGGTCAGCTACCTAAGTTCGAATACGATATGTTCCATATTCCAAGTAAGGATTACTTTTTAGTTCCTACAGCGGAAGTTCCCCTTACCAATTTGTATAGGGATGAAATATTAGACGAGGATATGTTGCCTATGTATTATGCAGCATATACACCTTGTTTTAGGCAGGAGGCAGGTTCTGCTGGAAGGGATACCAGAGGCTTAATAAGGAATCATCAGTTTGATAAGGTAGAACTAGTTAAATTCTCATTGCCAGAAGATTCCTATGAAGAACTGGAAAAGCTTACAAATAGTGCTGAGGACGTATTAAAGCGATTAGGGTTGCCCTATAGAGTAGTAATGTTAAGTACTGGAGATCTAGGCTTTTCATCAGCAAAGACCTTCGATATAGAAGTATGGATGCCAAGCTATGGCAGATATGTGGAGATATCCTCCTGCAGCAACTTCGAAGACTTCCAAGCTAGAAGAGCCAATATAAGGTTTAGAAGAAAGGACAACAAAAAAGTAGAATTTGCCCATACTTTAAATGGATCAGGCTTAGCAGTAGGAAGAACCTTAGCTGCAATCATAGAAAACTATCAGCAAGAAGATGGATCCATAGTAATTCCAGAAGCCTTAAGATCTTATATTGGGGGATTGGATGAAGTAAGGAAATAGGATATTTATCCTAGATAAGAAAGACCAACTTTTATAGTTTGGTCTTTTTTTATTTATTAAAGGAATTATAATATTTTAGTAGAAATATAGATATAAATAGATATGAATACAATTAAGGAGGTAAAATTTTGAGAACAAATAGATTCAAACCCATTATCTTTATTTTCGTATTAACCCTTGCGCTAGCAGGTTGCAATAAAGGTATGAAAAGTTCCCCTACCTTAATAGTAGAGGACTATAACGGTATAGACATAGACAAAATTCACCACTATAATATAGAAGTAGATCTAGATCCTAACAGCAAATCCTATTGGGCTAAGCAGAAGATAGATTATATAAACCATTCAAAGGATGAATTGGAAGCTATATACTTTCATCTATATCCTAATGCATATAAATCACTAAAGACAGCCCCAATACTGTTTGACAACGCCATGTTTACTGAAGAGGATTTTAGACCAGGATATATGGAGATTGAAAATATTCTAGTAGGCAAAAAACAAGTGGATTTTCAGATAGGCGGTGTTGGGGATACCATCCTAAAAGTAAAGTTACCAGTTCCCCTAAGACCTGGTGAAAAGCTGGAGATCTATATGGAATACAAGGTGAATTTACCTCTAAATGTAGATAGATTTGGATATGGAAAAGAGGTATTTAACTTCGGAAATTGGTATCCTATAGCCTGTGTATACGATGATAAAGGTTGGAATCTAGACCCTTACTACAATATTGGAGATCCCTTCTATAGCGATATAAGTAACTATGATATAATCATCACTATACCAAAGGATTTTACCATAGCAGCAAGTGGCAATATAGTGTCGGAAAAGATAAAGAAGGATAAAAAAACCTATATCATAGAGGGAAGATTGATCAGAGATTTTGCCTGGGTAGCTAGCACTAAATTTACAATGAAAGAAGTGGAAGTTGAAGATACGGTGGTTAAGCTATACTCCTTAGAAGATAAAAAGGAAATGGAGGACTTTGCCTCTCAGGTAGGAGTGGATTCAATAAGTATATTTAACAGGATATTTGGCAAATACCCTTATGGTCAGTATTCCATAGTTATGACGGAGTTCCCTACAGGGATGGAGTATCCAACCATAGTATTTATAGGTAAAAATTACTTTAATTCCAGTTCTAAAGATATTTTGGAAACCATAATAGTTCATGAAACAGCTCATCAATGGTGGTATGGAGTGGTAGGGAACGATCAGATAGACGAAGCTTGGTTAGATGAATCCTTTGCTACTTATTCGGAAGTAATCTATATTGCTGAAAAATATGGTGAAAAAGCTGGAGAAGAATATTATAATTATTATTGTAAGAATAATTATGAATATGGAAAATTCCTTATAACTAAGGACGAAATAATTAACAAGCCTTTAGACCAATTTAGCAATTGGGACGATTATGGATTGCTAGTATATTCTAAGGGGGCTATGTTTTTAAATGAGATAGGAAAGGATTTTGGAGTGGAAGTACTATACGATATATTGAATAGATACTATAGCTCATATAAATTTTATAATGGAACCACATGTAAATGATAAAATGAAAATACACAAAAATTAGAATCTCAAAATGCACAGATTTGTACATTTTTCTAGTATAATATTTCTAAAATGATTGGAGGGATATTATGCGGAAAGATGTATTAAATCAAATAAAGTTACTTAAGGAGGAGATAGATGTATTGAATAAAAGCGAATTAGCTAGAAGATTTAACTGTGATAGAAGAACAATAGACAAATATATTAAAGATTCAAGCAGTGAATCTAGAAAACCACGAGAAATTAAAAAGAAAGTAGATGATTTTAAAGAAATAATTATTGATAAAGTTGATAATTATGGATGTAGTTCAATGGCAGTATTTAAATTTATCCAAAAGAAAGGATATAGCGGTGGTTATCATACAGTAAATAATTTTGTAAATAACCATAAGAAAGCAGAAATAAAGAAAGCCACAATACGATTTGATACTACTCCAGGCCTACAAGCTCAAGTAGATTGGAAAGAAAGTATTAGGATGGTTAATAGGCAAGGTGAATTTTTAGAAGTTAATATTTTTTTAATGGTTCTTGGTTATTCTCGAATTAAATATTTAAAATTAACCGTTGATAGAACACAAAAAACATTATTTGAGTGTCTATATGATGGATTTGAATATTTTGGAGGTGTACCTAAGGAGATATTGTTCGATAATATGTCAACTGTCGTAGATAGAAGTAGGACAACCTTTAAAAATATAGCAATAAATAATGTGTTTAAGCATTTTGCAATGGATGCTGGATTTGAAGTAATAACTTGTAGACCATATAGACCTGAAACTAAAGGAAAGGTAGAAACATTAGCTAAATTGGTAGATAGATTAATGGTATACAATGAAGAATTTGATACTTTTGATGATTTAAAAAAAATAGTGGAATTATTTAATTATGATATAAACAATGAAATTTCACAGGCTACAAATGAAGTTCCATTCATAAGATTTTTAAAAGAAAAAGAGTATTTAAACCCTTTACCAAATATGGATATCCTTCTATCATATTTCCACCACGAAAAAGAATACAAGGTATCCAAAGAATCAATGATTAGATATAAAGGGAAAAAATACTCAGTACCTACAAAATATATAGGTAATTATGTCACAGTATCAGAAATAGAAACTGAATTATATATTTATTATACTAAAGATTTAATTGCTTGTCATAAGATTAGTGAAAAACTTCTTCACTATCAGAAAGAACATGCAAAAGAAATACTTAAATCAGATGCATTTAAACACTATTCTGATGAAGAAATAGAAGATTTTATAGAAAATAATTTAAAAAATATGGATATATTTTTGGGAGAGTGATTAGTTGAGCAACTATAACAAACTTCTTAATAATTTAGAAGCACTCAAATTAGAGAAATTCAGAAGTTATTTGCCTAACTATTTAGAGGAAATAACTAAAAAAGAAATTCCTTTTACAGAAGCTTTACTAGAATTAACTGAAAAAGAGTTAGATTTTAGAAATGAGAGGGCTTCAAAGATTCAAATATCAGTATCAGCCTTTCCATTTGAAAAAACCTTAAAAGACTTTGATTTTGATTTTCAGCCTTCAATAAATAAAACTCAGCTTTTAGACTTAGAGAGTTTAAGATTTATTGAAAATAAAGAGAATATACTGTTTTTTGGAACTTCTGGCGTTGGGAAAACTCACTTAGCTGTAGCATTAGGAATCGCTGCAGCTAAAAAGAGATACCTAACATACTTTATATCCTGTCATGACTTGATAATGCAATTAAATAAGGCTCATGCAGAAAACAGATTAGAAACCAAGTTAAAACATTTTTCTAAATACAAGTTGTTAATTATTGATGAAATAGGCTATTTGCCAATTGATAAACAAGGGGCCAACTTACTATTTCAATTGATAAATAAGAGGTATGAAAAGAATTCAACTATAATCACTACAAACCAGCCTTTTAGTAAATGGGGTGAGGTTTTCTCTGATGTCACATTGGCTAACGCCATTCTTGACAGACTAATACATCATTCAAGCATTATTAAAATTACAGGACCTTCTTATAGGTTAAAAGGAAAAATGGATTTATTTGAAAGCAAAAAAAGCAGTAATAATTAATTCTAATAATTGTACATTTTGAGATTCTAAAAATTGTACATTTTTGAGTTGACATTTACAAATATTATGTTTTTGGATAAATTCATTATGTTTTTCTACTCTATATTTCATTATAGAATACCCCCATCACCTAATATAAACATTATACCATTAAATAACAACTTTTAATAGTTTTCATAACCCGTTAAGTATTAACTCATATCATACACAGGATACCAAAGATCCCCCCTACAGCACATAGCATAAGTCCTACTTATGATACGGTTCACCGTAATGGTAAAATAAAAAGCTTGGCAAATTTATATTTTCCAAGCTTTTTATTAACTATGTTCAATTATCCAGTTTAATAAATCTTTATAAGCTATTGAGCCATCTGCCAAACCTAATCCTAACTCAATTAGCTCTTGATCTGTACACATGATTTCAATACCATTCATTTCAAGGAAAACTAGCATTGTCAGAATTCCTATCCTTTTATTACTATCAACAAATGGATGATTATTAATAAATGAAAAGCCTAACCTTGCTGCTTTAGCTTGAATAGTCTTATAAATATCTTTGCCACCAAAACTCTGGAATTATAAATTTAAAGCAGAATCTAATAACCTTTCATCTCTAACGCCATCGCTTCCACCTGTTTTTTGAATAATAGGGCTATGCATTTTTAATATTTGGGTTTTAATTAATCTTTTCA
>JAPXKQ010000149.1:0-5468 GCA_033809995.1 Tissierellaceae bacterium | reverse complement strand
CCTGATCTGTTTTGTCCATTTCTTCAAAAGCAATATTTAAGTTTTTCTTCTCGGCTACTTTAGCATGCACCCATTTTGCTAATAAAATATCTATATCATCTCCACCTAATTGTATACCATTGGTTGCTCTTTCAAATACCTTACCCCCACTAAGCTCCACTATGGATATGTCTAAAGTACCACCACCCCAATCAAATACAGCTAGCTTTGAGTGGTATTTCACTTCATCATAATTATTAAATATGGCTGCTGTAGATTCATTTATAAAACCTGCAGTCTCAATTCCTGCCTTTTCCAATGCTTTTCTAATAACCTTTCGCTTATATGATGATAAACCAATAGGTATTGAAACTATTGGATTTTTTATCTTCTTTCCATAGTACTCTTCTATAGTCTCACTTATAGATATAAATATCTGTGCAATAACCAACTCTGGTGTCCATATCTCACCAGCAATATCCCATTTTTTATCCTTCTCTATCTGAGTCTTTACAGAGCTTATTACTTCACAGCTATCAGATAGCTCCCTTCGTCGCCGCCAAGCATCTTCTCCAAAATATCTCTCCCCTGTAATCTTATCTATAACTAATAATGAAGGAAAAGGTCTTTCCCCATAGATACCTAGTTTATCAATACGCATAGCC
Source organism: Tissierellaceae bacterium (assembly GCA_033809995.1). Lineage (GTDB taxonomy): Bacteria > Bacillota > Clostridia > Tissierellales > Tissierellaceae > Paratissierella. The sequence goes on along the minus strand of JAPXKQ010000149.1, from coordinate 4,824 downwards.
TTTCCAGCTTTACTTACACAAACTACTGAACTATTTGTAGTTCCAAAATCTATGCCAAAATATTCATTACTATGTAACATTGGAACCTCCCCCTAGAATTGTATTCCTTGTCGTTGCAGTTCCTCAAGCATCTCTTTTACTTTTATCTTCATTATTTCTCCCATTTCTTCATCCACTATCTCATCTTGTATATCCATAAAATCCTGATAATACATTCTTAAACTAGAACCAAGCTTTTTCTTGAATCCATCTACTGCTGATTGTTTCATAATTTCATTAGTAGAATATGCTTCATTTATTTGTTTTTGATATTTATGCTCATTTTCTTTTAATTTATTCAATTCATCCTTTATTCTATTGTTTTCTAAATTCAACCTTTTGTTCTCTTCAGTCATTATTTGATTTCTTGCTTTTAAATTATCTAAATTGCTTTTTAAGTTTTCATTTTGTTTTTTAAGTTTTTCATATTCCCCTTTATAAAAATCTAAATTTGCTATAAGCTTATCTACCTGTTTATCCTTAAGTAAAAATCTATTTTCCAACTCCCTTATAGCTTCTAGTAATTTATTAAAAATGGTATTTTCATCAACCTCATGTTTTTTATATTCTTCTACTGCTGGGGATTTTTTGTCTATGTATTTTCCATATTTTTTCATAAATCCTTCATGTTCAAACAGTCCTTCTTTGATTTCATCTGCCCAGGTGGAAATATGGGTGTTCATATTTTTTATCTCATATTCAGATAGTTCCCTAGAATTATTGATATGGGATAAAAAAACCAATACATCTATTTGCTCCTTAGGAGATATATCTATATTAAACTTTTCATCAGCAAATATTGTATTAAACAATATTTGTTCAATATAATCCCCATAGCTATCTAAATATTTGTTATCTTCTATATTTATATTAAAAAATTTGTTATCTATGGAATTTATAAAATCCTGATAAGTATATTTGGATATTTGTGAGTTTACTCCTGACTTACTTGTCGTAATACCTACTTTACAAGTTTCCCCTAATATTTTTATGGTTTCATTAAGACCAATTTTATTATTAAATACCTCTGCTGCCAATACTAATCCTCTCTTATATCCCATATTATTAGGATTTTTTTGAAATTCATCATGATTTAAAAATATATTTATTTTTTCTAATATTTGTTTGTTATCATTTAAAGATTTCATATATTCCACTAAAGCAAGTACTCCATATTCAGGGCTTAGTTTCATTAAATAGTCATAAACCAATATATTATCTTCTTTTAATAGTTGCAGTAGTATATCATAGGCTTTTTGAGCATCAGCTTTATTCAATTTACTATTTTTCTTTTGTTTTTCATACAACTTGTCCAATTCTTTTATTGGCATTTTCATTTCCTCCTTTATTTATATATATCTTTCAATAGTTCCCCTGTTTCAGGAGAGCTTGGTATATATTTATATGTTTTTTTTAATTCACTTTTGTAAAAATCCACTTCTTCACCATTGTTAATACTCATTTTATATAATAGTAGTAGCTCTATCCAGCTATTATACTCAATCTTTTCACCATTTATTATATTATTTATATTTTTTAAAAGGACCTTATCTTCCTCTAAAAATGGAATGGATTTCAATATATTATCTGTTATAGTAACCCCTTGCTTAACAGGTTCATCATATATTATTGAATAGTAATTTTTGTAGGTATATATAATCTCCTTAAAATCTCCTTTTGAATAATGTTCCAACTCCTTTGATATAGCCTTTATCCTAAATTTTTTTAAATATAATAGGCAGTTCAATATCTGCTTTAATTCCTTAACCATTGGATCCTTTCCATGTATATTATTTAATATTTTAATGGAATTTTTGTTGTTTCTTCTATATAATTTCCATGCTCTTATAAGGTTTTTTCCCTCGGGTAATAAAGCAATATGACTATTGAAATATCCAAGTTTTTCATCTAAAACTTCCTCTCTCCATTGATGATAAATTTTCTGTTTAGGTAAAATATCTGAGGTAGTTCTATTTATAGGTAAAACAAATACTATATTAAATTTATTTGATTTAACTTTTACTTTTACTTCATTAAAATTTTCTGGGATTATAAATACATCTGAATTTTCCTGGGAAGTTTCACAATCTAAGAGCTGAACTTTTTTTGTAAGAATTTTTACAGTTATAGTTTCTCCGCTTTTATACATTGAAGTTGGCAATACTACATGATCTTTGGATATGTAACAAAATCTTATTGGCTCCACTTTGGTTTGATTAAAATTTTTACTCTTTCTATCAAAAGGTTCAGCCCATATCTCCCCTATAACACAAGGCTCATCTTCTAAAAATTTTATAAATTGATCTCCATCCCTTATTCTTTTAGGTCCAAAACCTATATCTAAAAATAAGAAATAGATATTATTGTCCAACAAATACTTATTTTTTATTTTTATTTCTGGCATATTAGAATAAAATATGCTGTAATTTCCATCTTTAGATATGTAATCTGGTTTATGTTTCCATTCTAATGATATTTCTTTATTTAAATCTATACTGGGTTTCCTAGTTTTTTCTTTGTGGAATTTTGGTTTATATATTTTTCCGATATTCTCATGTTCTAGTCTATATAAATAGAAAAATTCTTCCCAAAACCCTGGATAAAACCCCCTTATATCATATATATCCCCTGTTTTTAGTGTTCCTTTTAGTACATAGTCAACAATCTTTAATACATGAAGGGTAAATTCCCATCCAGCTTTATCTTTTAAATATCCTTTAAGATATTTGGGACAATCTATAATTTCTAAATACTCATCAAAATAATCTTTTAACTTAAAAAGGTTTTCTTCGTGTTTGTATTTTATGTATAAAATTTTGATTATATCCACATATTTGGGTATGGAACGTTTGGTAATTCCAGTTTGCTCCAGTATAGCACCTACATAGCGAAAAGGACCTTCTCTTTTATATTCAAGATAACCCTTATCAGCCAAAGTAGACTCTATAGTATATCCAACCTGGGAATCATATTTAGTTGTTCCTTTTAGACCACAAATCTCAAAAAAATGCGGCCAATATCCTATTTCATCATAATAATGATAGGCTACACTAACAGAGTATATTAATAGAATATTCTCTATTCTATCAAGCATCTCATTTTTAATAAAGTAACCTATATTCATTCCTAAATTTATTGTCTTATTTTCTTCCAATATTAAATTATTTAGATATTCTGTATCATTAATTATCTCTTGGTATTCCCTTTCCATCCTAATTATAGTTTTGTATTTCTCAAGGTTCAACATGTTCCATCCCCCTGATTAATATTGTATTAATAGTATATTCTACATTTTTACCTAAAATCCTTCAAAAAAATAAAAAAAGACCAGAGGAAAATCCTCCAGTCTTTTATGTCCTTACTTATCTTAACAATTGTAATACTGTTTGTGGCATTTGATTTGCTTGAGCAAGCATTGCAGTAGCTGCTTGTTGTAGTATTGTTTGTTTTGTAAATTCCATCATCTCTTTTGCCATGTCTACATCTCTAATTCTACTTTCTGCAGCTTGTAAGTTTTCTGCTGATGTACTACTTCTCATTCTTTGAAGGATTGCGTGGGTTTTGTTTAGTCCTCCTATGTCATCTCCTGCTCTGTTGATTCTTAATCCCGAGGATAGTTTCTCAAGGGATTTTAGGGTTAAAAAAAGATTAGCCTTTTTTTAAAAAAATTATTTAATTTTTTAAATTACATTATTATATCTAAGCTTTGCATCTACATCTATACTAACTTCATATATGGCATTATATATACAGGTCTTTAGGTAGGCTATGGGGTTTTTAATCTTGTAATTGCTGCTGGCTTGTTTGAAATTTTCAATAGCCTTTTCTATTACAAAAAAGTTTAAATTCTTTAAATCCATATATACCACTTTGGAAGGTACGATTCGTTCTCCTATACGTACCCCTTTAGAATTATATACATCCAATACTAAAAGTTTAATAGCTTGGGCTACTCCTTCTCTATAGGTTTCGTCTATACTATATAGTTCACAATTATATATAATTTCATTATAGATTTGGTTAAAATCATCCATCCATTCTTCATCCTTATTTATACCCTTAGGATGAATAGATGGATTATCTAAAACTGAAATAATCTCTGAATAATTCTCTGGTATTGGTGAGGTCTTATTTGACTTATCCATTAAGTCATATTGGACATTTTGAATAGCTTCTTCTGACCCAATGGAATCATAAATTAACTTTTCCAGCTTTTCATAATCAATGGAATACCACAATGTCCTATCCATTTGATATGTATTAAAATTATCCACTATTATTAATTCCATATCCCTTAAATTTTTAAATATCCTTTTTATGGTAGATTCACTCCAAAAGGGAAACTCCTCTTGCCAATCCTTTATGGTGTTGTATGTCCAATATCTACCTTCATGAAAATTCCTATTACATTCCTTATTTTTTCCCAGCCAATAGTGGATCTGTCCCAATACCAATGCTTCATTTAATCCTATTATACATGCTAATTTTCTATCTAATACTAATGGATAAGAATCCTTTATTAATGTCATAATAAATCCCCCTTTGAAAATATGTTCTAATGTGCAAAGTCTGCAAAAGTAATAGTTATAATTTGTTGTTTTCCTTTTATTTTATATTATCTGTTTTGTTTTTAAATCTATAAATAATGGTTATTACTTCTTCCCTTGTTGCAAAATCCTTAGGTCTTTTACCATCTATTATTCCTTCTTTAACTCCCCAATCCCAAGGAGTTTTAGCCCAAGGACTAACACTTATTTTATTAAGTTCTAATGAAACATCCTTTTT
>JAPXKQ010000148.1:0-5570 GCA_033809995.1 Tissierellaceae bacterium | reverse complement strand
GAATTATCAAAGGTAGATAAGAACTTGCTTGGTGCCACTATAGTTACAACAGATGGCAAGCGATATCATGCAGGTGATTGGCAACAGGAATTCACAATTCAAAGCATATCAAAAACCATTTCTTTGATATTTGCTCTTGAGCATCTTGGATTAGAATTGGTGTTTAGCAAAGTAGGTATGGAACCTTCAGGAGATCCTTTCAATTCCATGGTTAAGCTTGAAACAAAGACATACCCATCAAATCCTTTTATCAACGCTGGTGCCATTGCCGTAGCAGGATTAATTGCTGATAAATATGAATTTGAGGATTATCTAAAATTTGTGCGTATCTTATGTGGGAGAGATTCAATAGATGTAGATGAAAGCGTATACAATTCTGAAAATGAGACAGGTATGTTGAATCGTTCTATGGCATATATGATGAAAAATAGTGGAGTTCTTGATACAGAAGTAGAAAAGACGTTGAAATTTTATTTCAGAATGTGTTCAACTAAGGTAAATACCAATGACCTAGCCAACTATGCATCAATTCTTGCTAGTGGAGGAGTGGAGCATAAATCTGGAAACCAATTGGTTGATAAGTCGGTTTTAAAAATCGTAAAGTCACTTATGGTAACCTGTGGGATGTATGACGGGTCAGGAGAATTCGCCATTAGAGTAGGGATGCCTGGCAAGAGTGGCGTAGGTGGAGGTATAGTTGCTTCTGCTGATAACAAAATGGGAATCGGGGTTTTCGGACCTGCACTGGACTCCCAGGGGAATAGTATAGGAGGATATCATATCCTTGAATATCTTTCCCAAAAGTTGGGACTGCACTATTTTGAATAGCATCAATTCTAGAAATATAGAAAGAAGGTGGTAGATGTATACTTAACGAAATGGCAGTTTAAATGAAAAGAGTAATTTTAAAAAATGAGGAGGGATTTTATGTACGCAGAATTTATTGGCAAATTAAGTGGTTATCTTTATACTTATTTATTACCACTACTATTGATAGGCGGTGGATTGTATTTTTCATTTAAAACTAATTTTGTGCAGTTAAGATTATTAAAAGAGTCCATAAAGGTTGTAGGTGAACCTGCGGAAAATGAGAAATCAATATCTTCATTCCAGGCATTGATGGTTTCTACGGCTTCTAGAGTTGGAACTGGAAATATAGTAGGTGTGTCAACTGCTATCGCTATAGGCGGACCTGGATCTGTATTCTGGATGTGGATTGTAGCCATACTAGGTGCTGCATCTGCTTTTATAGAAAGTACTTTAGCACAAATTTATAAGAAACGTGACGATGATGGCACTTCCTATGGTGGACCAGCATATTATATTGAAAACGGTCTAAAGAATAAGACTATAGGTATGATTTTTGCAATTATTTTGATTCTCACTTATATGGTCGGGTTCAATATGCTAGCAGCATATAATGTTAGTTCATCATTTAGCACATATGATTTTTGGAATCCTGTTGTAACCCCAATTATAATGGGAGTAATATTGGCAGCTTTAACTGCATTAAGTATTTTTGGTGGAGGAAAGAAATTAAGTGAGATTACTTCATATCTTGTTCCAATAATGTCAGTAGCATATATAATCATTGCATTATTTGTCATAATAAAAAATGTAACCTTAATTCCATCAATGTTTGCAAGCATATTCAAAAATGCATTTGACTTTAAAGCCATTTTTGGTGGATTCACTGGATCTTGTATGATGATGGGACTAAAGAGAGGACTATATTCAAATGAAGCTGGTATTGGTTCAGCTCCAAATGCTGCTGCAGCAGCTGACACATCTCACCCAGCAAAGCAAGGATTAGTACAAATGATGTCAGTTTATTTGGATACAATAGTTATTTGTTCAGCAACTGCATTTATGCTACTAGCATCTGGAATTACACCAACTCCAGAGATGGCTGGAGCACCATATAACGTAGCTGCATTACGTAACAACCTTGGAAACTTTGGACAGTATTTCTTCTCATTTGCTCTATTTCTATTTGGGTTTACAACTCTTATAGGAAATTACTTTTATGCTGAAGCCAACCTAAACTACGTAGTTGGTAAAAAAGCAAGCAAAACAACCTTAACTGTTTTCCGTATTGTAGCAGTACTTATCGTACTATTTGGACCAAGATTGGATTTTGGTGTTGCATGGGATACGGCAGATGTATTGATGGCATTAATGGCAATAATCAACATTCCTGCAATCTTTATGTTAAAAGAGCCAGCAATAGCTTGTATGAACGATTATATGGAGCAAAGAAAGAGTGGAAAGAATCCAGTTTTCAAAGCTTCATCAATTAACTTGAAAGATAAGGTTGATTTCTGGGGAGATTCAGTTAAAGCAAGTAAATAGATTATTATAGTATAAGTGAACAAAGGGAACCGACCCCTTTGTTCACTTATTTCATATATACAAACTCCCCATCAATCATTGTCTTTTCTACTCTTATGTCCTTTATGGATTCCTCATCAATTGTGAAAATATCTCTGTCTAATACTATCAAATCTGCCACATATCCTGGCTTTAATCTACCTTTAAAATTCTCTTTAAATTCATTATAAGCACTGCCGTATGTGTAAGCATCAATTACATCTTCTACAGTCATTTTTTCCTTAGGATAAAAACCACCTTCAGGCATTCCATCCATTCCCATTCTTGTTACTGCACAGTAAATATTAGGGAAGGGGTTACAGTCTTCAACAGGAGAATCTGTACCAAAGCTGATTGGTGCACCTAATTTTTCTAGAGTATTAAATGCATATGATGTACTAGCCAATTCTTCTCCTACCCTTGACTCTACTATTTTCATATCATAATCCAAAAATATTGGTTGATACATAACAGGAATATTTAAATCAGCAATTCTATTAAGCTGTTCTTCATTTGTAATTTGACAATGTACTATTCCGTGACGTAATGGGTTTTCATCATTCTCCATAGTCTTCTCATAAGCGTTTATAACACTCTCAACCGCACCATCGCCAATAGCATGGGTCACAACCGTAATTCCATTGGCTGTAGCTAAATCACATAAATTTTGCAACTCTTCATCGGTTAATGCTTCTACACCTCTAGTCCCTGGTGCATCTTCATAATCTTTTTGCATTAGAGCAGTTCTTGCTCCTAGAGAACCATCTTTAAATAACTTCAATGCACCTTTTGATAAAAATTTCTCATCATAAGCTTGTGTATTGAATTCTGATTCTAGATAGGCTCTAAAATCATTTATATCTTGAAAATTAAATTGGTGTCTATATCTTAATTTAATTTTTTTATCTTTATAGATATTGTTGATTATATTAAATATCCTTCCATAATCACCGCCGCCAACATCGTTAGATTGAATAGAAGTAATACCATGGCTTATAGCATAATTAGCTCCCTTAATAAAGGCATCTTCAATATCACAATCTTCATTTTCTGGAATAACTGAATGAATGACACCTATTGCATTTTCATTAAAAATTCCATTTGGCTTTCCATCGTTTCCTAACTCAATTACACCACCGTCAACTTTTATATTTTCATCGATATTTAGTAGTTCTAAAGCCTTTGAATTACCAACCGAAACATGACCACATACTCTATCAAAAACAATTGGTATTTCTGTAGATATTTTATCTAAGTCATTTTTATTAAGTAGGCGTTTCTCCCCTGTTGTAAAATAATCTTGATTCCAACCTCTACCATAAAGTACCTTCAAACCTCTATTTTCTTCGATAAAATTCCTTCCTAATTGTATAGCATCATCAATGGATTTAGCAGAAGTTAGATTACAGTTAGACATAGCAAATCCAACACCAGTTATGTGTAAATGACTATCGTTAAGCCCTGGTATTACTGTTTTCCCTTGTAAGTCTACGATATTATCTACATTGTTAGATAATATTTCTTTGCTTGTACCAACTTGTTTTATTATGCCATTTTCAATTAATATTGCTTCTTGAAAGTTATTCTTTTCTACATAGATTTTTCCGTTCGTTAAAATTAGTCTCATAAAATCAACTCCTTAGATATTTTGAACTTCTTCCTTTAATAATTGTTCAGTTCTGTTTTTTCTATCAAAGTAAATATAAAATAATACTCCTACAGCAGGAACACTTAGACCAATTATAGAAGTAATGGGGTCTTCAAAAAATGTATTTATCAATAATCCAACAAATATAATTGTAGTTAATATGACAGTTACAGGATAGCCAATTACCTTATATGGCCTTTCCATATCAGGGAATTTCTTTCTATAAATAATAACTGCATAAACACTCAATACATTGAATATCATTCCTGAAAATACTACCAATGAAGTCAATTGGTTTAAATTTCTTAATAGTACTAATGCAATTGATATTAATCCTTGTACAATTAATGGTGCATAAGGTACTTTGTATACTGGATGTAATTTTTTGAAACTTTCAAAGAAATGCCCTTCTTCACTCATGGCATAATACATTCTAGGAAAAGCTAAGATACATCCATTTAGTGATCCAAACATGGAAATTACCATAGCAGTTATAACTAATAATCTGCCTGCATTACCAAGGAGTTTTTCTGCAACGTAAGTTCCTAAATAAAATTCATTATTTGCAAGTAATCTTTCAATTTCAGAGAAAGGTAATACTCTATAAATTGAATAGTTAAATAACGTATATAACAAAGTAATTGAGACTATAGAGATAATTATTGCAAGAGGAAGATTTCTTTTTGGGTTTTTTACTTCTTCCGCTACTGTGTTTAAATTTGTCCAACCTTCATATGCCCAAAGGGTAGCAACAACAGCAAATGCAATCATACTTATCATTGAGCCAAAACTAACTTCTCCTGTTGCTGGAGTCAAACTTAAATCTGGAGTAACTTCGCCCATTACAAGTCCCAATATCAATATTATTACTATTGGTATTAGCTTAGCAATCATAGATAAATTTTGAACTCTAGAACCTGATTTAACACCAAAATAATTTAAAATAGTTAAACCTATAATTAAAATAATAGCTATAATTTTAATTGTCCATTCTCCCATAGGTATAATATTTGTCAAAGCACTTGGCAAAGCAATTGCTAAGGCAGCAATTGACCCAGGACCACCTATTAGCCAACTGTTAAAGCCATTTAAAAATCCTACAATTGGCGAATAAGCTTTACTTAAATATACAGTAGTTCCACCAGCCTTTGGATCAGAAGCCCCAAGCTCAGCATAACAAATTCCTCCTAATAATGAGACCAATCCCCCAATAATCCAGCACAATAATGCAAGACCAAGACTCATCCCAGTTCTCATCAATACATATGAGCCAAGGTAGAATATACCTGAACCCACCATTATTCCACCTAATATACTAACTCCACCAAACAAGCTTATTTCTTTTCTAAAACTTGATTCATTTCCTTTCATAAATAATAACCTCCTATCCAATATTCAAACTACACTTTATCAAAAAATAAAAAAACACCTAACGGAACTGTCAGGCGCTATAGGTATAGCAAAGCTAAGACAATCCTCTCCCCTTTCTTGCTCTGTGTGAGATAGCACAACATCAAAGTACTGAGCATGTACTAAGATGACAGTCCTGCAC
>JAPXKQ010000147.1:0-5580 GCA_033809995.1 Tissierellaceae bacterium | reverse complement strand
ACATGAGACTGAAGATATCCTAAAAAACAAGAGTATCAATTTTTATAAAAGCTATGGAACTAAAGAAGAGATAAATTTTATCATTGAAGATATAAAGAAAAGAAGGTTACCTGCAGATGAAGTGGTTATTGCTTACACAAACAACAAATATGCTGATTTAATAAATATTGAATTTGAACAAAAAAATCTACCTATAACCTTTGGAGATGGTCTAGGAATTGAAGGAAGTAGTATCTTTAGATTTATCAATACTATTTTTAATTGGACAAACAAATACTATAGTGTATCAGAATTAAGGCCAATTTTCGCCAATGGGGATATAAAAACACCTATTTCCGCACCAAGTCTATATGATGAGTTGTTAACTTATAAAATAATATTCGGAAGAAATAATTACTTTAGAAAATTGTATTTAGAAGAAGATTTACCATCTGATTTAGACCTAAATAAGTATAGAAAAGATAAGCTATTATGGTTAAGAGAGTTTTTTGTATGCTTATTCGATACTATTCCAAATGAAGATAACTTTGAATTTAGCAAGTATATACCTAGATTGATTAATTTAATAGAAAAGTATGTAAAAAATATAAACAAATATGATGGTGCTGCAAAGAACGTTGTTTTGGAAACATTGTTACAAATTGAAAATATTTCAATGACAGTTAATAAAGATGAATACTTTGATATGGTATTGTCCTATATTCGTAGAAATAGAATATTAAGATCACAACCACAACCTGGGTTTATTTTTGCAACTAATTTTAGAAATGCAGGATTTACAGGGAGAAAACATCTATATCTCATAGGTATGGATAGTGATAGTATATCCAACAAGGTAATTGAATCACCTATCTTATTAGATGTTTTAAGGGCAAGGTTATCCAGCAATTTAAAGTATGCCAGCGAAAATTATAACAGTAAAAAATACAAGATAAAAGAATTATTAACAGCGGATTTTGAAAGTATATCAATTGGATACTCAAACTTTGATACGGTTGAGGTAAAAGGGAAATCCCCTTCTCAAATTTTTACTGAATTAATGGAAACTTGCGAAACAAGAAAAGAGATAAATGTTGAAGATAGTGAATTTATGATTTTAGGAAGAGATTTAGTTAAATCTGGTTCAGCCCTAGAAACCCTAGCAGGATGTGTAAGAAAGACATACTTGTCATATAAGATGGGGCTTAAGCCAATAGAAGATAAAGAAGTCTGGGTGGAATACTGGCTAGATGCACTTGAAAGAGGTAAATTGGTTCATAATATATTGAATAGATATTTCGACTTAGATAAAAATGATAGAACTGATAATATTCTAAAGGAAATTTTAGAGGAAGAATGTATTATAGCAAGGGATAATAAAGCCAGTATCCTTGATGAGGTATATCTAAGGGAAAAGGATAATTTGTTAAAGATTTGTGGTGGAATGATTGAAATATCCTGTAAAGATGATGATTGGGAAGTATTAGTAAATGAGTTATCCTTCGGTATGGACAAGAATAACAAAATATTTGGTATTCTTCCAACTATAAAAATCAAGATTATTGATTTGGATTTAGATGTTATAGGTTCAATTGACAGAGTTGATGTAAATAATAAAACTAAGGAATTGAGGATTATTGATTATAAAACTGGTAGTATGATTAATTTTGAAAAATTATTAAGAGAAAGAATTCAAAAAGAAATAGTCGATGATAAGGGTAAAAAAGTAAAAGTGGATGAATATGATTACTCCCATACAAAAAAGATGCAATACTATATCTATAAAAAGGTTTTGGAAGAAATTATAAAAAAATATCCTATTTATCAAAATTATAAAATAAGCACATTCTTATATATATTTGAAAAAGGTTCAATAGAGATAAGTTTTGATGATGATTTTACTAAAGCCATAGAAAATAGGATAACTGAATTATTGAATATAAATGTTTTACTTGAGCAAAGGAATGCTATTTATGATCCTAAAGACAGGGAAACTTGTATGTATTGTGATTATAGCCCAATTTGCATTGTAGACAAGGAATTAGGCCTAGAAGAAGAGGAGGGTGAGAAATAAATGAATCAATTTATTTTGGATGAAATGAATAAAAGGAATGACATTATAAATTCCTTCAATAAGAATTACCTTCTCGAAGCTGGAGCTGGAGCAGGAAAAACTACTTTGATTGTTCAGAGAATTATAAACCATATTCTTTATAATGATATTGATCCTGCAAATTTAGTTGCAATTACTTTTACAAAAGCTGCTTCAACTGAACTTTCTGAAAGGATACAAAAAAAGGCACTGGAATATCTAATAGACGAAAAAGACTCTTCCAAAATTAATAGACTTCAGTCAGTGGACAAAATTTTTACAGGCACTATACATTCATTTTGTGAACTAATCTTAAGTGAGTTGCCATTTGATGCAAGTCTTACTCCAGGTTATGAAATCATCGAAGATGAAAAAGAATTTCATAAAAGTATTTGGTATAACTTTTTAAGAGACAAGCAAGATGAATATAAAGAACTAGCTGATTTACTAAAGAACTTTGGAATTGATTATTTAAAACTAAGTACTAGTGTTTTATTGGCTTTAAATAATCCTGATATAAAATTTATTGGTTACGATTCTATAGATTATAGTGAAGTATTTACAGAATTTGAAGATATAAAAGAAAAATATAAAGACTTGAAATATAAAAATTTAGGTAAACAAAAATCAATAGCAAGACTTGTAAATCCTCTATTAGAAGAAGGTGGAGATTTTAAAGATTATATAAGCAAGTTTTATAATGCATTTAATAGTAAAGATTTTGTTTTTGATATTGATGAACTATATAATGGATTAATTAAAAAGGGAACAGAGATAGAAGAGCCAGATAGATTTAAGGATTTAATAAAGGATTTATATAATCTAAACCTAAAAATTCAAATAACAAAATACAATGCCTGTACAGAATTTGTAAATATGGTTGTAAAGTACAAAGAGAAAAACTATAATGGGAAATTAACCTTTAACGATTTATTGTATAATGCTTCAAAATTAATCAAAGAGTCAGAGGACGCTAGAAACCACTTTAAAAATAAATATAAGTATTTTTACGTAGACGAGTTTCAAGATACAGATCCAATGCAAGCTGAGTTAGTATTATATCTTACTCATAATGGTGAATATAACAACATAAAAACTTGGGAGGATTTAAATCCTGCACCAGGCTCATTATTCGTAGTAGGAGACCCAAAACAATCTATATATAGATTTAGAAGGGCGGATATAAGCACTTACAATAAAGTTAAGAAAATCATTGAAAAAACAGGAGAAGTAGTATATCTAGATATTAACTTTAGATCATCTGATGATATATGCAAATGGGTTCAAGATACCTTTAAGAAAACTGATGACAGTGACTTCGGATTTGAGGAAGAGTCAAGTTCGTACCAAGCTGGATTTAAGAAAATCTTAAGCCTATGGGATGATAAGACGGAGGGCGCAGAAAGACAAGAAAAACAAATTAGCGGAGTATATTACTATGATTATCCTGAGAAGAATGACGAATATTATGTTGCTGATATTGTAAAAGATTTGATTGATAATTATTATATTACAGAAAAAGTAGGAAGAACAGAAATCGATTCAGAAGGAAAGGATTATTACAATAAAATTAGAAAAATTAAAGAAAGCGATATAATGCTCCTCACCAAAACCAATGAGGAAACAGGAGTTTATCTTAAAGCTTTAAAAGATAGAGGAATATCTGCATTACTTTCTGGTGAAAAGATTCTAGGCAATACAAGGGAAGTATTGAATTTATATTTACTAATTGATGCCCTCATAGACTATAGGGATAATATTAAAGTAGTATCTGCTCTTAGAAACTCCTTCTATATAGATTTGGAAACCATAGATTTGATTTTAGAAGATGATAAAGATTTATTAGCATATATTTTTAATAAGAAGAAGCAAGATAAAATAACTCATCCTAGTCTTAAAAGGGCATTTGAATCCATGCATGAAATGATGTCAATGACACGAACCTTAAGTCCTATAGGATTTTTGGAAAAGATTATTGAAAGTAGAATAGGTATCTTTGAAATTGGTAGAGAATATGGTGATTTAGAATTAAAGGATGCTAATTCCTCTCTTAGACAAACAGTTGAAATATTAAAATCAAAAAATTGCAATAGCTTCTATGAATTAAGAGAGGAATTAAGAAATCTCAAGGATAAAAAAGTAAACAATGAATTGCCCTTAGATGAATTTGAATCCAAAAATGCAGTTAGGATTATGAATATTCACAAGGCAAAAGGTCTAGAAGCTGGTATTGTAATATTAGCAGGAGGTTTTAAATATAGGTCTGCATCACTTAATTCACCATGTCATTTTGTTTCAAGGAATGAAAGTAACGAAAATATAGGTTATATAAATTATCCTCAAGATAATTTTAAAACAAGTGGTCCAAATGAGGAGCAAAATAGAGCCATTGAAAAAAGTTTTATAGAGGCAGAATTAGATAGATTATTGTATGTTGCAGCAACTAGAGCAAAATCTACTTTAATAGTAGCCAATGCAGAAGGAGAGGCATCCTTTTTATATCCATTATCATCACAAATCAATGGTGATAGAGAGATTAAAGTAAAAGATGAAAGAAAAGATAATCTATCTTCCCCAAATTTATCATTAGAAAAAGAAAAGGAGTTAAGATTTACAAAGGACTTAAGAATACAAAAGGGAATATGCAACCCTAGTTATATAAAATTAACACCTTCTAAATTCAAATTAGTAGAAACAAAAGAAAAAGAAAGCAATATTTTTGTTAAAAAGGGACCTAAGTTAAAACTTTATAATAGGAAAAAGGATATAGATGCAACATTTAATGGACCAAGGGGTCCTATATTTGGAACCATAGTCCATAGGGCAATAGAAATATTGATGAAGAAAAGTAGTAATCTAAAAAATCTTGAAGAATGGCAAATTAAATATGCAACAGAACTATCTCTAAATGAAGTTATAGATGTATTAGAGATAAATAGGGGAAATATCTCTACCTTTTATCCTCTTTTTAATCCTAGAGTTGATGAATTGTTAGAAAGGAGACTTGAAAAAGGTAATAAGGAAGTTCAAATCATCTTGAAGGAAGAAATCAAAAGCTTCGTAGAAGCAGCATTATTAAATTTTGTAAATAATGAGGAAGTGAAGGAACTCTTATCCAATGCCAAGAAAATCTATACTGAATTACCCTTTACCATTTCACTAAATAAGGATAATAGGGAAGTTTATGAAGTAATTTCAGCCTATAGTAATGTAAATAAGGATTATAATTCAGATAAAAAGGAATTTTTAATTAACGGAACAATAGATTTAGTTGTAAAAAATCCAGATGATTCTTGGACAATCCTAGATTATAAAACCAATACAATAGGCACAGGAAATGTTGAAAAGACTCTTAAGAATCTATATACTCCACAATTAGAGAGATATAAGATTTTGTTTGAGGAGATTTTAAAGGAACGGGGAGCAGAGGTTAAAGATTTAGTTATCTATTCGACATACATTGATAAGTTGATTTATCTGTAATTCACAGTTCACAATTCACAATGCAC
>JAPXKQ010000146.1:0-5607 GCA_033809995.1 Tissierellaceae bacterium | reverse complement strand
CCAAACTCCATCATCTAATGTTTTTAATATTATTTTTCATCTCCACCTTGTTTGCTTTTTTCATCCAGCAGCCGTCTTAATTCTTCAATCTCTTTCGGTGTTAACTTTTCGTGTTTTATAAAGTTCTTTATAAGCAAATGCAATGAACCGTCATATACTTTTTCAAAATTTTTGTAGTGAAAAATTAAAATCAATGCCTTTAGTGCATGATGAGAAAGGTCAGATATGTCAAAAGCAAAAGAAATTTTATTCTTTTCGTTTGCCTGTAACTGTTCACAAATGGATAGATATTTTATTCATCTATATACATTTCTTAAGATATTTTTCTTGATAAAACTAACAAATCTGCTCACATTATAGCCAGCAGTACAGAAACAGATAATATAATTCCGCTTCTTTGTAATCCACTAATATTAAATAATCAATTTCATTTATAATTTGAACTTTCGAATATTGTTTTAAATCATTTATGTAACTTTTTCTATTTTTGCTATCACAAATTTCAGTCCAAACCCATTGGGGAATAAGAATCATATCATACTGCATAAATATCTTTTCAGGACTGATGCTTTCACGTACCCACGTAAAAAATTCTACAGATTGTAATAATCTCCCCACCCCAATATTCATCATCAATGGGAATTTGGATTAAACGGTGCTCTTTTAACACAGAAAAATATAGTTTATCCTGCCCCGTTACTCCAGACTTATTAAATCTTACTGTAAAATCATTCGTTAGTCTCAATATATCATCTTTTATCAGTTTTTTTTTCACCTCTCTACTATATATACACCCAAAGTGTAAAAAAAGATACGCTTTATAAAAAATAAGATGACACACTGTAAATATATACTTACTCTGTAGGTTCTATAATTTCTAATCTAAAATTCCATCCTTCGCAGGACATCAATATTCTACCAAATTCCTCCAGGCTATATTCCTGTCCATCCATGATAAATTTGGGTGCTCTGTCATCATATCTGTCATCCCATTCAATACGCCCTTCTACTACATTTTCCTTAATAGAAACAAGTTCCTGCCCTTGAACTATTCTTCTCTTTATAAACTTTTTTGACAGCCCATTCCTTATCTTTTTATAAAGCCTGTCTAAAGCATCATTTGAATCTTCTTCAAAATCCTGATGTACCTCAAAGGAATATCCAACTTTACCATCTCCAATGAACTCAATGGCATTCCAAAATATACCTGTTGGATTAATCATCTTTCCTATATGAAAGCGATGTTCTATTCCATCACAATCTTCAAAAGTTACCTCTTTCTCAAAATCTTTATAATCTTCAATTTCAAGCATATCAGCAGTAAACTCGTTGTAGCAGTCTCTGCATATAGATTGGGGTGGTTCGCCTTCTTCTACAGTTAATACTACCATTTCAAAACCGTTTGGCTCTTTCCCACACCATTGACACCTATTCATGCAAATTCTCTCCTTTAAACCTAATTAAATTACTCTTGAATTCTATGATTTTTCTATCATTTCCCATTCATTTACTCTTTTGTTTTCAACGGTGTGGCAAAAACCACCTGTTAGCACGTCCAAAGCGTGAAAATATTGTTATCAGACGTCCCATGTCCCCTTAACCCCTGAAATAAATATTTCTAATTTTTAATTTCCCAAAAATCATTACTGTCACTATCTAAGCCAAGTCTTATCAATGGACTATCTAATTCTATAGGTGTAATATCGATAACGTATCGAGAAAGTTCACCATTATTTTCTATCCTACATTCCACTTCCTTTATGCTATCAATAATAACGCCTTGATCATCACATCTTCGGTATTCTCTAAAATCCTCATAATGAAAACTTCGATAAATTGTAAAGACGCCATCTTTTTCAGCAGCAACAATTATGCAAGGTGCTAATTGAGAATTCCCAAGGTTTTCTGATACTGAAATTATCCTACCTTCAATAAATCCCTTGTCAACCACGACTGGTTCATATGTTTCTCCATGTAAGCTGATTTTTGTTAATTCTTCTGTTACTTCATCAACATGCCAGTAATATTCAATATCACCTGTATCATTGTTTAATGTTTTGCCAACATTTCTTCTTAAGCTTCTAAAAACACTGAGGCTGAAGTCACTTCCCTCCTCATTAAATGAGAAAAAATCTACTATGCAGTTATTTATTTTGTAGTACATTCCATATGCAAGATTCTCTGGAGTTTCATACCACATTTCATAAATGGGAGCTTCCCCAAGAATATTATTAATCTCAGAAAAAGTCATTCCTTCTTCAATCCCAAATATTCCTATATCACTATCACAATCAATCCATGATACCAAACTATCTTCTTCTTCAAAATCGAAAACTATAGTTATTCCATAATTTTTAAAATAGAACCCTTCACAAGATGCCTCTGCTCCAGTATATACCGTTTCGTAATCAGACCCTAACAATTCAAAAATCTCTGATTTTGTGCTTTGAATACACTTAAATATCATATCTTCCTTTTCATGAACCGATATTTGTTTTTCTGGATTTGATGTAGTACTTGGTGTATTCATAACTGTGAGGTCAGGCTCTTCAATCTCATTCTCCATCTGTAAAGATGAATTATTATCTCTATTAACAACAGGGGTAGGCGATACTGATTCTTGTGTACCTTCATTATTATCTTGGTTAACTGGTATTCTTTAGCAACCAGTAAAAAGCAATATTATAACAAGCATTACCACATACTTATTTAAAATAGTCATAACCAACACTCCAATCTCTTTTAAGTCTCCAATTCTATTTAGGCTAATAACATGCAATTTCCGATAATCTTTGCTATTTACGGCATCAATGAATCAGACTCACAGCAGCCTTTATTTCAATTATTTATGTAATATATCATACAGTACTCAATGACCAATATCTATTTTATCATCTATTAGATATAATTCAATCTTTTCTTTTTTATTAATGTTCCTTGTGGCGTTCAGTTCCATCCGGTCTCATTCTATAAAAGTATCCCACTCCATAATACTCTCCGCTTCCTCCTCCACATATTTGCATAAGTTCATAGTAGCTATAATCCAGGTGTATATTTAAAATAAACTCCGCTCCAAACGACTTTCCCTCAAACCCTTATGCCTTCTCGCCTTATGCCCATTTTCCTAATTCTTTCCATATAATAAAGTCGGTTCTAAAATTCCATATTTTCATTCCATTTAATAACATTTCTTCTCTAATTCTTGTAGTAATTTTTAAAATAAAGTCGGTTCCTAATAGGGATAAGTTGAAAGGAAAAAGGTATAAGGTTGCATTTTCAAATGTCCTTTTTCAGTCTTATTTCAATCAATATATTGTTTTCAATCCCTTTAAAATTAATGTCTTTAGCCTTATTCCTTACACCTTAACCCTTCCCTCTGTAAACGTAAATCCCGCAGCCGTTCAGGATTTTTCCTGCTTCGACTACGGGATTTTGGAACGAACTTTATTTTTATAGAGCGAACTTTATTATTACGGAGTGGAGTTTATTTGAATTATACATAGTTAGGTTCACGTTTCAAGGATTAAGTATCAAGGCTATATACTAAGACTCAACTATTTAGTCTCTCAATATCTTTAAAAACTTTTTTATACCTTCTACCATCATAATAATATACATTCATACTATCTGGTACATATGTAACATCTTCCTTATTAAATAGAACTAAATTTTTTCCTTTTAACCCTATCTTATTCATTCGTGTACTTCTATATAATATTCCTGAATAACCTTTGCTAATTAAATAATTTGCTAAATAATGAAATGGTACATATGCTTTAAGTTCTGGGTCTTCTTCTATATCAACAGGTAAGAAAACCGCTTCATCAATACTTTTCATAATTAAATTTGCCAAATAAATCTCCGTTTCTTTCCTAATTATAGACCTTACCTGTTTCTCTTTAAACTCTTTCTCTATAATTTTTTTGATTACTTCTTCTTTTTTCATGCTATTTATTATTTCTTCGTGATATTTTTTGTTAGTAAGAATTTCATTTATTTCTACTTTTGTTATCACATTCATGAATTCCTCTGATTTTCTATCTATCTCCTTATAACTTATATCTTCATAACACAAATTAATAATTTTGCCTTCGCTTTTTACAGGCTTGAATTTACAAATACTTACATATTTATCCTTTTTTAATCTTAACTCTTCAAAACAAGTTTTTTCTATAAAGTTAATAACTTCATCGTACTGCTTAACTTCTTCATCCAACCCTAAATACATAAAAGCAACACCTTCAGGATTCCACCTATTTTTATTTTTCACATATTCTTCTTTTGGAATCATTCTTTCGTAATTATCAAAGTGCTTCCCTCTTTGTGCTCTATACAAATTTTTTAAATCCCCTAACCTTTTTACAAAGATACTTTCATATTTAGAAATACAACTTTCATGTATATCATCAAACACTTCGAGAAAATTTTTCTCCATGACATTATCACTTTTCTTTTCAACCATGCTGTTCCAATGATTATATATTTGACATTGAAGATTCTGTCTATAAGTATCTTTAAATATAGAAACAATATCACCAATAAAATAACTATAGCGTTGCAAATATTTTAGATATAGTTCAAAAAAGTTATCTATCACTAGTTCTTTCTGACTTTCACTAAAAACATTAAGTATTGCTTCACATATATTGTTTAAAGCATTTACCAATATAAATACAAAATGTCTCTTATTTTCATCATTAATGCTTTCTAAAGCCTTTCTTAAAATAGTAAATTTATATTCATTTTCATAAATATCGACCATTCTGTTTAACTCAAATGTTAACTGCCATTTATAAAACATTAACCGCACCTCTTTAATATGAAAATTTTAAACATTTAAGTGTAAAATCAAATACAATTATCAGATAATTTTTATCTATATTCAATCTATATCTACCAGTAAATTTGTAACTACTTCCATTAATTTTGCTTGATACTCTTCCCTAATGCCGGCCTTCCTCATTATTTTCCACAATTGCAACTCTTCTCCTTCTTTTTCTAATTCTCTAACTGCCCAACGAAACCTCCTCAACCTGAAGTCGTGATTGGTCTCTTTTATAGAATCCAGGTATGCTTTTGTCTTTGGAAGTTTATCTAAATGTTTTTCAAGCAAGCCCCTTATGCCTAATTTACTACCAATTAGGCTAATGGTAATCCTTTCAGGCTTTCCATCTGAATTTAGTATCTTATCAACAATCTCTTTTACCTGAGAGAATATCTCATTATCCCTTTGTCCCCAATCAATTCTACTGTTGATAGCATTAGTCACCTTTTTATCAGGCGAGTTCTGGTTCAACCACTCCCTGTCATTTCTATAAAGCCAAGAAAATAAAGCCTTATCAATCTCCCGCAATTCTGTTTTACCCATCTCTGGATATTGCATTCTTAATTCTTTCCACTTCTGTCTGCAATAACTCCTTTGCAAATCCATTGAAGAAGCATTATTACGATTGTTATTGCATTCTCTATAGGTCTCACTTCGCTTTTCCCAGTAAGTAGTTAGCCCAAGTTTTCGGGCATACTTCTTGACCGTATTAGCGTCTACCCCTAGTAACCTCGCTGTTTCCCTTAAACTCAACTTTTGGTTTACTAACTCTTTAAGTTTCT
>JAPXKQ010000145.1:0-5660 GCA_033809995.1 Tissierellaceae bacterium | reverse complement strand
CAGGGATATATCTATGAAGGTTAAAAGCTCACAAAAGACCAAAAGGCAAAGGGGAGAATTTATAGGCTCATTTGCCCCATATGGTTATGAGAAAAATAGTAAAAGGAAAAATCATCTTGTAGTTGATAAGAATGTAGCCCATATAATTAGAAAGATTTTTGAAATGAAGGTGGAAGGTTATTCATCACAGGCCATAGCAGATGAACTTAATGGACTAGGAATCCAGACTCCACAGGCTTATAAGGAAAGCAATGGTTCTAATTTTACTACAGGTTTTGCCAGTAATAAAAGTAAGTGGCAGGCCAAGATGATAAATAGAATTATTGAAAACAGGGTTTATCTTGGAGACCTGGAGCAGGGCAAGAGAACCAAGCTTAATTATAAGTCTAATAAGGAAATCAAGGTTATAGAGGATGACTGGATCAGGGTTGAAGGAACCCATGAAGCGATAATTACAGAAACAATGTTTAATGTGGCTAATAAAATGATGGAAAGGGATATTCTTAATAGAAAATCAAAACCCGATTTTTTAACCGGGCTTCTTTACTGTGCAGATTGTGGCAACCAATTAGTGAGAAGGAAACAAAAAACTAAGGATGGGCAAAAAATATATTATATATGTGGTTTATATAATAGGGGAAAGGGATGCTCAAGGCATAGCATTAAGGAAGAGGATACCCTATCTTCCCTAGACTATATTTTAAAAGAGCATATTAAATACCAAGAAGAATTATTTTTAAGAATTAAGGAAAAAGACTTAAGTAAATCAAAATATGACCTTGATTTAGATGACCTACTTGCTGAAAAGAAAAAGTATGAAACCCTTAGACGTTCTCTTTATATGGATCTAGAAGAAGAACTTATTGATGAAGAGGAATTTGGATCCTTTAGAAAATCCTATCAATTAAAGATAAAAGAAATAGAGAGACAAATTACAAATAGAAAGAAAGCCTATAATGATTTAGAAGAGATACTTAATTCCAAGGAAAACTGGCTAACAGGCCTTGAAAAGTATAAAAACATTGAAAGTATAAATAGGCAGACCCTTGTATTCTTTGTTGACCGTATATTGGTAGGGGAAAAGGATGAAGAAGGTAGACCAAGAATAACAGTATTCTTTAACGATATGGAAAAACTAGATATATTAAAGAGGATTTTAAAGGGAAGTAAAAAGGGCAAAACTTCTAATCTTGTTTCCTTCAATAGTATGGCTATAAAAGGACTATCCACTGAAAGAGAGGGGGTAGCTCTCTATGGCTAGAGTATCAAGAAGAGATTTAATTAAGACAGAAGAAAAAACAACCATTAATTCATCTAGGGTAGGAATCTATACAAGGCTTTCCCATGAGAGAAAAGAAGAGTGGAGGAATAAATCATATTCAATAGAGGCACAAATAGAAATCTGCCAAGAGTATATAAATAAGGAAAATATGACCCTAGTTAAGGTTTATACAGATTATGAATATTCTGGCACCAATTTTGACAGGCCAGGTTATATTGAAATGATGAATGATGTTAGAAGTGGTTTTATAAATTGTATTATAATTAGGGATCTATCAAGGCTTGGTAGGGAACATCTTGAAATGGGCAGGCTTGTGGATAAGGTATTTCCCTTCTTGGGAGTCAGATTTATCTCTGTAATAGATAAGATTGACACAGAAAAAGGAATTGATGCAAAATTATCTTTTGAAATGCTAATAAAGAACCTTATTAATGATATGTATGCAAAGGATATATCCCACAAGGTTAGAACTAGCAGGAAGGTTCATGCTAGTCAGGGCTTCTTTATAGGTTCAAATCCACCTTTTGGCTATAGGGTAGTAAGAAAAGATGGTGGTAGAAGATTAGAGCCTGATGAGATAAGTATGAAAATAGTCCAAAGAATCTTTAATATGTATATTGAAGGAAATAGTACACTTAAAATTGCCAAAAACCTTAATGAAGAAAATATTTCTACATCAAGCACCTATAATAAAACAGGAAACATTATAAGGGAACCTGGTCAACCACAGTGGCGAAAGGGTACTATTGCCAATATGCTAAGACAAAGGGTTTATACTGGCTGCCTTGTTCAAGGAACTAAGGAAAATGTCCAAGGGAAAAAAACTGGCCATTATAGGCAAAAACCTAAAGAGGAGTGGATTGTTGTCGAAAATGCCCACGAAGCTATTATTTCAGAAGAAGTGTTTAATATGGCCCAGGAGATACTTGATAGTAATAAAGATAAATCCTTATTTAAAATAAGCAGACATGATATGAAAAGAGATCCAATTAACAAATACAAGGGTATAATTTTTGATGCAAATACGAACCTACTTTTAGTTAGAAATGGAGTAAGAAGTAATAAGAAGAATGCCAAGTTTTATTATTACAAGTTTACAAATGAAGAAAACAATGGTATCTTGCTTGAAACTCCTTATATTTCAATAATGGAAAGCGATATAGATAAGCTAGTACTAGAAAGATTAAAGGGTGTCCTTAGTATCGAAGCAAGTGGCAAGGACTGTAAGGATAGAATTATTGATATAAGCAAGATGAAACTTGAGCTAGTTGAGAAAAATAGGAAGTCTATTTCTCTTAAAATTACAAAACTTAATTCAGACCTAAAGAGATTATATGAGGATTATAGTTTGGGAAAGATTGAGAAAGAAGACTATCTTGAAAAAAGAAAATTAAATAGAAAAAGCCTAACCATCTATGAAAAAAGCTTAAGTGATCTTGATATTGAAATCCTTTCAATAGAAGCCCAAGCTGAAGAGGAACTAGCTTTATTTGATAGTCTCTTTTCCAATAAGGATTTTAAGCTAGATGAAAGTATTGTTCAGAAATATATTGAAAGAATTAATGTCTATGATAATGAAAGAATAGAAATTAGCTTAAAAGGTTTTCTAGGTGGAAGGGAGATGAGGACAAGTGTATAATCTTGCTATTTATTTGAGAATATCTGTATTAGAAAGAGAAAGTCTAAGTCATACAGATGATACTATAAATTCTCAAAGGAATATTATTAAAAGCTTTATCTTCAGTGACCCAGAACTTAAGAAGGCTAATATAGAGGAGTTTATTGATGAAGGCTATAGTGGTAGTACAACTTCAAGACCTGGCCTAGATAAGCTTCTTTTAAAGGTAAAACAGGGGAAGATAAATTGTATTATAGTAAAGGATATGTCAAGATTTATGAGAAACTATATTGAGATGGGCGACTATCTTGAAAATATCTTTCCATTTATGGGAGTTAGATTTATAGCAATTAATGATGGTTATGATAGCAGTAATGAAGTCCAAAATGGAACTGAACTGGATATACAGTTTAAAAACCTTCTTAATGATTATTATAGTAGAGATATATCTGAAAAAATGACAACAGCCTTGCTTGTAGCTAAAAAGCAGGGTAAATATACTTCTGGAGTGCCACCATATGGTTATTTGAAAGACCCAGAGGATAACTATAAGCTTATAGTAGATGAAAAGGTTGCTGATAATGTTAGATATATATTTCAACTTCTTCTTGAAGGACATACTCTAAATGAAACTGCAAAGACTCTTAACAGCGAAGGCGTTATGACTGCAAGGGCAAGAAGGAAAGAGATTAAAGGCTATGATGCCTATGCTAATAGGTGGGAATCCACTGTGGAAGATACTATATGGTCTCACAGTATGGTTAGAAGGATATTAAAAAACGAAACATACACAGGAACTTTTGTCTTTAACAAATCAAGCAAGAGTAAGCTAGATGGTGGTAAGGTTATATATCACCCTAAAGAAGAATGGATAAGAATTTTTGATAATCATGAAGCTCTTATAAGCAAAGAAACCTTTGATGAAGTTCAAGAAATATTAAAATCTAGGCATAGAAATAGTTTTATAGGAAATAAGAGTAAGTATAAAAATAGTCCTCTTGCAACTTTTGTAAGATGTAATAAATGTGGTTATAAGATAAGATTTGGTAAAAGTTCTAATGGGAAAGAGTTAATAGGTATAAATCTTTACTGTTATTACTGTAGAATGCTTGAGCAGGAAGAAAAACTACCTCATTATAAGGAATTAGAAAAAGAGGTATTTAAAATTCTTAAGGATAAGTTTCATACAGATAAAATAGAAAAGAAAAAGCTGCTTGATGAGCAAAAGGAACTTTATGATAGGAATGACCAATTACTAAAAAAGAAAAAGATAGAGTTTGAGAATTATAAGTTTGGTAAAATCTCAAGAGAAGATTTTATGGAAATAAAAAATCAAATACAAGAGTCAGAAGAAGAAAACAAAAAGCGTATTCAAGCAATAGATGAGAAACTTAAACAAGCAGGTAACATAGATGGCCTTACTAAAGAAATTATTGAGAAATATATTGACAGAATTTATATTTCAGGAAAGGGTATAGAAAGAATAGAATATCAATAGTACAATAGAAGGAGATCCAATCTAGGGTCTCCTTTTATTTAATAATCATTAATTAAAGGAGAAACATTTTTAATTATATGTAATAAAAAACTTGAAAATGAAATATATTTTCTAATGACATTTCAAGAAATTGATTTTGAAAAGGAGAGCATAGGGTATGATATTGCAAGATCATCCAATACTGATAAAATATTTTGATGAATTAAACTTAGTAGAACTATTAAAAAAGAATTCTTTGACAAATTTAAAATCACAAGAGTGCTTTAATAAAGAATTTGTGGATTATTCTTTTGATATAAATGGGCCAAATGCACTATATATAGCAAATATAGTTAGCGATTCTTTTTACGGTTACTGCAGAAGTGTAAAAGATGAACAAGGCTATCATCTCGGATGCTCTTTACCAATCGAAGGGGATTTTTTTAATGAAGAATATGATCGTTGTACAGATGCTATTGAACTATATTCAATAGTGTATAAAGAAAACATTTCTGAGACTGGTATAGCATCTAATGACTTAAAGAAAGGGATAAGGAGTTTTGAATTTCAAGATAAAAAACTTATAAAAGTAGGCGGAGATATTGATTTTAACTTTAAAATGTCTCATGTGAGATACTTTCAAGATGTTGTTGTAAATGGAAATTCAGAAATGACCACTGAGGAAAAGAAAAATTTAAGTAATTTGATATTAAGATATAATAATTTAACATATACCCCTCGAAATATTTCTTTATTACCGGTAACTGGAGGATTAAATAATATAAAAAAATCGTTAGGAAATGATAGACTAGATACTTTTTTATTTACACTAAAATTATACTATGATAAAGGATATTCTTCCTTAATATTATCTGCTTCTGCTGGCAGTAATCCACCATTTATAAAAAACAGAAATATGTTAAAGGAATTTTTAGATAGTTTTGGAAACATATATAACTATTGTGAAAAGATGTATCATATTAGAGATAAAGATTTTGTTGATATGCTATGTGCATCAGGTTCAAAGCCTATTGATACAGCAGAAAGGGTTAAGGATTATCTTGGAATTGCAGATCGAGTTTGGTTCAATAAGGAAGAGTTTTATAAAGAAGCCGATGAAAACATTAGAACTCAGTACCAGAAAATGATGATGGAAGCTATAGAATCAAGAGGGAAGAAGTATATTAACTCTTTTACTGGAAGCGATGATTATATCTGTTAATTATTGAAAATATAATTTAAATTATTTTCTGTCATACCCTTGACACGAGAGGGTACAGGAA
>JAPXKQ010000144.1:0-5670 GCA_033809995.1 Tissierellaceae bacterium | reverse complement strand
TCTTTCCGATTGTCTCTATATTTTAAAAATTTCTTTAAATTAAACATGTTTTCAGTAATATCTAAGTATGCAAATTTAATATTATTTTTTGAAAGATACTCTTTCACTGGTTCACAATCTGGTCAATACTTGCTACCAAAAACAATTATCTTGTCCACTTAAATTTCCCCTTTCAATATTATTTTATTTTAATATACCACATATGATATTTTAGTTAAATAATCATTCTACATTTAACATAATTTATATTTTTATTGCCCCTTCTAACTCAAGTAGAAATCTTTTCACATTTATTTTATCTCCAGCAAAACCTACTAAATCTCCATTTTTACCTATTACTCTATGGCAAGGGATAATTAACTGTACTATTGTACTCTATCTTGGTATATGGATTATTGAGTCTATTCCACTCATATTCAGCAGCTTCGTCATAATATTTTTTAACATAATCAGTCATATTTATCACTCTTTTCTTTATTTACTGTTACTATAAATAGCTTAATATATTAATGATTTATTTCAATTAATGTGTTTTCTAATTCTAACAAATATCTATTGTAAAATTGTATTTGAAATTTTATATTATCCTTAAATAACCTTGTCCCTTCCACAGTTTCTAAATCGTATCCCTCAACTAACTTTTCTAATCTTATAATCCTATTACTTATTTTTTCATATGCTTCTTCTATCTTCATTTGTTTAATATTATCGCAATCAAGTGATTGATATATCCTATATGCTCCAAACCTGTCAATGTTATCTGAGTCAGTTACTATTTTAGATTCTAGTGTTTCTTCATATGAATAGCCAGCTTCACCATCTACATGTACTGCAATTGCATAACAAATATCGTCTATTTGTTTATTAGATAGGTTCAATGTCTCTAAAAAAACTTTAGCCACCTTTGCTGAAACTCTACCATGATCTCTATTAACTTCTGTTTGAAATTTACCAACGTCATGAAGTAAACAACCTATCTCAACTATAAATGTATCAGCACCTTCAACCTCAGAAATTTGTTTTCCAATATGACTTACTCTTAAAGAATGTTCATATCTATACTTTTTTTCTATATCATCTATATTTGTCGATGCATTTAATGTGTTCCACAAAAATTCTTTAGTTAAACTAATTATATTTTCCATATATTCCTCCCAAAAATAAGTATTTTTACTGTAATGTTATCCAATATCTTTGAACAACATTTCCATTATCCTCAACAACCTCATTCTCCAATATAATAATAAAATCATTAACCCCAGCTTCCGTTAGCAGCATTTATATACATATCGTTAGGTATAATTGGATAGCTTAGTTTCATCATTAATTCATCTGTAATTTTATTGTTTAAAAAAAGTTCAGTTCCAGCTTTCCTTAACAATCCCTTATATTTATTTAAATAAGGAGTTAAAGATTCACTATTGCTAATAAGCAATGGACCTTGACTTCTATATATTTCTGCAACAACCTTTGTATGCATATTTCTTGCCATTCTTTTATACAGTAAACTTATTACTTGAAAATGACTTTGTTCACTAAATCCACAATTAGAAATTGCTATTATCTTTGGATATTTAGTATATCGTTTACTATGTACATTCTCTCCATTACTATCTACATCTATATAAGGATTTACTAAAGGTATTAATCTATCAAAGAAATTTTTCATGATTCCAGTTACATTATCAAAATACAGCGGACTTGCAAAAACTACAAAATCTGATGAAATAAATTTAGCCAATAACTCTTCCATATCATCATTTATAACACATTTCCCTGGAGTTTTTACCCAACAACCAAAACAACCTATACAGCTTTTTATTGTCTTTTGTGCTAACATAATATTCTCAAATTCATCGAAAGATTCTTTAGCATCTTTGAAAAATTCTTCCACAATTATATTTGTTGCACTATTTTCTCCTTTTGGACTTCCATTAAATACTGTTACTTTCATTTAATGCCCTCCTTTTAATTCCTCATTTTTTATTAATTTTTAACTTGTCCCATCCTTTCCACAAAACATATAGCTTTTCTCATCATTTACTTGCATTAATTACACAAAACTCTATTTTTGTATCAGCTATTGGAAATCCATCTATACTTGCACCCTTAAGGATTTCACCTTCAGGTGTTGGTTTGATACTTGCTAAAAATGAATTGACTATGTCAACATTCCAACCCACACTTTTAAATGTTTCAATAGCATTCTCCCTTGTTGCATAAGCTATACTCAAATATTTATTGAAGAAATCTAAATGAATTTTATCATCTTCACCTATAAAAAACATAACAGGCATAAATATACCCTTAGTTATTCTATTCATCTCTTTTATTACTTCTCCTGGTTGTTCAATATTTTGAAGCCCCAAATTACTAGTCAATATTTCAATTGAATTATCTTTAAAAGGGGTTTTTCTCGCATCAAATGCTATTAAACTCAATCTATTGTATAAACCTTTGTATTTATAATATTCTTTATTTCTTGCCAGTATTGTAGGGCTAAAATCTGTGGCTACAACATAATTCTTTGTTTCCTTCAACAACTTTTCAACAAGATAACCTTTTCCACTTGCTATATCTATTATAGGTTTATTAATTTCAATATTTTTAAGTATAAAATCAATTTGACTTTTCCAACCATTAATATAATCTTGGGTATATATTTTTTTATAGGCACTTTTAAATAGCCTAGAACTTGTCTTGAAATCATTCTTCAATTCAAAATATGTAGCCTTAAACCAATGATCTGCACCATTCATCTCATCTTCTGGTGTATTCATTAACTTATCATAAATATCTGGGTTTTCCCTTAAGTATTTTTCTAACTCACTTTCACTTTGCTCCCAAAGGTCATTTCTAGATAAATCATTAGTCAAAAACACCGCAATTTCATCTCTAATTTCATACACTGAATGACATGATGAGCATGTTACACTTCCATTGATTATTCTGTCTCCATCCTCATCTTTAATATTCCAATTCAATTGATTGTGACACAGTGGACAAATAAGCATATCAATGTAATGTTTATGCATTTTTAACCTCCTTTTACTCTTAATAGGTTAGTAAGTTAGTGCCAAGGGAGAATATTTACATCATAGTTATCCAATATCTTTGAACAACATTTCCATCATCCTCAACAACCTCATTCTCCAATATGCCACCATTTGCAAGTATTGTTTTTGCTGATGCTATATTAGTTTTATCACAAGTAATAAGAACCTTTTTTATATCTAATTGAATACATTTTTCTAATGCCATTTTTAACATAGCTTTTGCATGACCTTTTCTTCTTTCTGTTGGACGAATTCCATAACTAATATGTCCACCAATACTAAATAAATTTTCATTTAAATAATAGCGTATGCTTATTGCACCTAATATTTTTCCATTATAATTTATCAAGAAATACGTATCTGAAGGTACTTTATGAGATGGACAAGTTTCCTTATGAGTATATGATTTAACTTTATTTAACCAGTCAGAATAATTCAACCCATTACTTCTTATTGCGCCTGGATAAATATGTTCTCCTATGTTTTCCCATTCGGTCATCATATTAATATATGATTGCTCATGCTCTTTTGATGGTATTACTAAATATACATTATCCATTTATATTTCACTTCCTTTTCTCACTGATATAAGAACAAAACTAGTATAATTGTTATGGAACTACAAATATTTACTCCCTTCTCTAATGCTTAGAGGTTTCAATGTGTTTTGTTGGATAAATTTTCTTACCCATTCCCTATCTGTTTTTGAATATTCCCTTAAAGCCCAACCTATTGCTTTATTGATAAAAAATTCATCTGAATTGCTATTTTCAACGATAATTTTTTCGAGTAAAATCGTATCAGTTTTTTCTTTGTATTTTAACTGAAATAATATAGCACTTCTTTTAAGCCACATATTTTCACTTTTACTCCAGTTAATGATTGCATTTTCTTTTAATTCAGAATATTTTTCACAAATTTCACCTACTGCCTTTGTTGAAAGAATATCAACTGTATCCCACCATGACTTAGTAGTAATTAATTTTTCAATCTGATTAATATCATTTTTTTGAAGTTCATTAACTAAAGAAACTATTAAATCTATTGCAAAATATTGAAATTCTCGTTCTGGTAAATCCCATAACTTAAAAACAAATTCCCAATCAATTTCTTTAGTTTTTTTCCATTGTTTAATAAATTCTTTTTGTAGGGATGATCTTAATGGTTTCTTTATCCCCAAGAATGGGAATTTTTTCTGCATATATGCTGACATTTTTTCTGCTTCAACATCATTACGATTTTCATAAAACATCTTTATTACTTCTTCATACATGTTTATCACCAAACTTTCATTAAATAATAAAATATACTTATACTTTTACGAACGAGCAAATATGTCTGTATTAACCCCTTCTAACTCAAGTAGAAATCTTTTCACATTTATTTTATCTCCAGCAAAACCTACTAAATCTCCATTTTTACCTATAACTCTATGGCAAGGGATAATTATTGGTAATTGATTGGCTTTATTTGCTTGTCCTACTGCTCTTACAGCTTTAGGATTTCCTATTGCTTCTGCTATTTGTAAGTAGCTTCTAACCTCACCATAAGGTATCTCTCCTAATGCATTCCAAACCTTAATTCTAAATTCTGTACCTTTAATAGACAAGGGTAATTGAAAATTTTTTCTCTTTTTATTAAAGTATTCATCTAATTGAATAACAACATCTTTGCAAGTTTGTTTATCTAATTTAATATCTGCATTTTCTGTTAAATAATCTTCCCAATCCTCTTTAAAAAGAAATACTTTTTTAACCCCAATTTCATCTACTACTACATGAATCAGTCCTATTGGTGAATCATATGTATCATAAACAATTTTCATAGTACACATCCTTTTTTTACTTATACTTTTATAATTAATCATACTTAACTTTTATCGATTTCCTAAAAGCAATATCACATAAAGTTAATATAAAGCAAACGATAATTCCATCAAAAATGTAGTTTAAGCCAAAATAAGCACTGATTGCAGAACAGGGTACTAGTATAGGTTATATATTATCATAAATATTTTAAATTGAATCATAAAAGTTTGAAAATTATAAAAATATATTATATACTCATATATAATAAAAAATACAAAAATATACTTAATTGGAGGTAATTTAATATGAATACAAAAAAAGAAAAACGAAAACCTTATTTGTATGAAGCACTTTTATCATTTGGTTTTCTTATTTTTATAATGGCAATAAGTATTGCCAAATTTGAAGCAGATCCTCATATTCCAATGTTAATAGGAACAATGTTTGCTGCTCTTACTGCTCTAAAAATAGGATATAGTTGGGACGAAATTGAAAAAAGCATGTTTGACGGTATTTATCAAGCATTACAAGCAGTAGTTATCCTCGCAATTATAGGTCTTTTAATTGGTGTTTGGCTGTTAGCAGGAGTAGTTCCCAGTATGATTTATTATGGATTACATATACTAAAACCTCAAATATTTCTAGTAGCTACATTGATTATATGTTCTATTACTTCCATTGCAACAGGAACCAGCTGGGGAACAGCTGGTACTATGGGGCTTGCGTTAATGGGCATTGCCTCAGGACTAGGAATACCTGCACCTATTGCAGCTGGAGCCATTATTTCTGGGGCTTATTTTGGAGAT
>JAPXKQ010000143.1:0-5689 GCA_033809995.1 Tissierellaceae bacterium | reverse complement strand
CCTGATGAAGTAAAAGCCCTATCCGTATGGATGACTTTTAAATGTGGGGTTATGGGTGTACCTTATGGTGGAGGAAAAGGGGGTATTAAAGTAGACCCTCAAAGTTTATCTCAAGGGGAATTGGAGAGGTTGTCTAGAGGTTATATACAAGGATTGCACAAGTATTTAGGAGAAAAAATTGATATACCCGCTCCAGACGTTGGGAGCAATGGACAAGTAATGGCTTGGATGGCAGATGAATATAATAAATTAGCTGGTGAATCCTCTCTCGGAGTTTTAACTGGCAAACCAGTTGCATGGGGGGGTTCTGAAGGAAGAAATGAAGCTACAGGTTTTGGAGTATCTGTTATTACTAGGGAAGCAGCTAAAAAATTTGGTATAGAAATAGAAGGCGCAAAAGTAGCAGTACAAGGCTTTGGAAATGTTGGCTCTTATACTGTTAAGAATGTACAACGTCAAGGGGCTAAGATTGTAGCTATAGGTGAGTGGACACCATCAATTGGAACTTATGCACTATACAACGAAGATGGTTTAGATTTTGAGGATCTAAAAGCTTATATGGATGAGCATAAAAATTTGGTTGGCTATCCAAAAGCTAAACAGATTTCCCTTGATGAGTTTTGGAAATTAGAAGTGGATATACTTATACCAGCTGCTTTAGAAAATGCCATTACAGCTGAAGTAGCAGAAAAAGTAAATACCAAATTGATATGTGAAGCAGCCAATGGACCAATAACTCCAGAGGCTGATGAAGTACTTAATAAAAGGGGAATTCCAGTAACACCAGACATATTAACAAATGCAGGAGGGGTCACAGTATCCTATTTCGAATGGGTACAAAATCTATATGGATACTATTGGAGTGAAAAAGAAGTAGAAGAAAAGCAAGAAGTAGAAATGGTCAAAGCTTTTAATGATATTTGGGCATTAAAAGAAGAGTATGATGTTACAATAAGAGAAGCAGCTTATATGTTATCAGTTAAAAAAATTGCTGATGTAATGAAATTAAGAGGATGGTATTAATATAAAATGGGGATAAATAGGACGGTTTTTTACCGTCCTATTTTTTATGTTTGATTTTTCATCTTTGTTTTTATCATGTTATAACTATAGTCAAGGAATAACAAAGACGAAAAATATCAAAAAAAGGTATTTTTTGCATAAAAACAAGATCACTAAAAACAAGAAAAGGGAACACATTAGACAATTAATTGGTAGCAAAAAAATGGACAAATTTATCCATATTTGAAGGAATTATTCAGAAAGTAGATAAATGTGATTATTGATTGTTAGTAGAGTTAATAGTACTCGGATGGGCACAGAATCTACATCTGAGATTTTATTTATTTTTGTTTTGTATAGACTATATTGGGGTACTATAATAATCACTATAATAGATAATTTGATTATAAATCTTGGGGGAATATAATTGATATAGTCAAATTTCCAAGAGAAATAATAAAATCTGCCTTTCACTATGAAATTATTCAAGATGTAGAGGTGTGGATGGATATGCTAGAAAACCGCAATCTATTAGCTCATACTGATAATAGGGAATGTCTTAATTTTGCTATAAAAAAAGATAAAAGAATAATATTATGGTGCTATATCACAAGTACATAACTATTTAGGAGGTGTAGGCATGAATTTTCCAAATGCAAATATTTTAGAAGTGGATTTAACTAAGGGTACTATTAAGAAGATTATATTAGATGGAGAAACCCATAGACTCTATCCAGGCGGTTCTGCTCTAGGTACCTATATATTATTAAAAGAGTTAAAACCAAAGGTGGATCCCCTTTCGCCAGATAATGTTCTAGTTTTATCTGTTTCTCCATTTACAGGGCTTCCTATAGCGGGGGCTAATAGGATAACTGTAACTACTAAAAGCCCATTAACCAATGGTATAGGGGATAGTCAGGCTGGAGGTTTTTTCCCTGCTTATTTGAAGGGAAATGGTTGGAATGCTTTAGTGTTTAAGGGGAAGGCAGAAAAACCAGTGTATTTATACATAGATGGTGATGAAATAGAGTTGAAAGACGCTTCAAATATATGGGGGGAAGTTACCGGAGAGGCAGAAAGATTGATAAGAGAGGATTTAGGTATAGAGGATATAGATATAGCTCAAATTGGACCTGGAGGTGAAAATTTAGTAAAGTTTGCAAATATAATAAATATGTGTAATAGGGCCAACGGTAGAAATGGCACAGGAGCAGTAATGGGTTCTAAAAATTTAAAAGCCGTAGTTGTAAAGAAGAAATTAGGCCTTAAACCGGCTGATGAAGAAAATTTCAAAACATTAGCTAGAGAAGGGGTAGATAGATTTAATAATAACCATGGATTACAGCAATTAGGAGAGCATGGTACCAATAGAGGTCTTATTAGTCATCATAAAAATGGATTTTTAGCTACTAGGAATTGGATATCTGGATATTTTCCTGAAGGAGCAGAAAATATCACTGGAACTACTATGACTGAAACCATATTAAAGAAAAGAGATACTTGTTATGCCTGCCCGGTAAGGTGTAAAAGGGTAGTAGAAATAGAAGGAAAAGTTGACCCTCTATATGGTGGACCCGAATATGAAACAGCAGCAGCACTAGGTTCTTATTGTGGCATTACTAATTTGGAAACTGTTGCAATTGCAAACCAATTATGTAATATGTATGGATTAGATACTATATCCTGTGGTGCTACCATATCCTTTGCCATGGAATGTTTTGAAGAGGGAATATTGACCAAGGAAGATACAGATGGATTAGAACTGACCTTTGGAAATGATGAAGTATTAATTGAATTAATAGAAAAAATTGGGAAAAGAGAAGGGATAGGGAATATATTAGCAGAAGGAAGCTATAGAGCAGCACAGAAAATAGGTAAGGGTGCTGAGAAATATAGTATGAGTGTAAAGAAGCAAGAATTACCTGCCCATATGCCTCAGTATAAACCTTCCTTAGGGCTAATATATGCAGTAAATCCTTTTGGAGCTGATCATCAATCTTCAGAACATGACTCAGTTCTTACATTACCTCCAGAAAGTCAGGCAAGGAAGAACCTAGCCATGATAGGAATTTATAAGGGGTATGATGACAATTTTGAATTAGACGATGAGAAGACTAGGTTTGCTTTTAATACTCAATGTCTTGAATCTACTATAGATACATTATCCCTATGTCAATTTCTATGGGGAGTTGCAGCTTTATATGGGCCAAAGGATTTAATTTCATTAGCTAAATATGGTATAGACTGGGATACTTCCCTTTATGAGCTTATGGAAATAGGTGAGAGAAAGATAAATATGATGAGGCATTTCAATGCTAGAGAAGGATTTACCAAAGAAGATGATACTTTACCTGAAAGATTATTTGAACCTTTTAAAGATGGACCTTCTAAAGGAGTGGCTTTAGATAGAGAAAAATATGAAAAATCAAAAGAATTGTATTATGAAATAGCAGGTTGGGATAAGAAAACTGGCAACCCAACGGAGGGAACTTTAAAAAGATTATCTTTAGGCTGGTTAACTATGTAGTTATTAAGGTCACCATTGGTGACCTTGTTTGATTAGAGATATTAAAGGTTTTGTTTTTTGTGTCCATAGTTATATACTAACATAACAAGGGTATTTGGGCACCTTTTTAGACGCTGGTCTATAAGGAGCAAATTAGTGATTACACTTACGGCAAAGATACTTTTGATAACCATCTTTATCTTTGCCATAGTGGTAAAAAGAATCTTTATTATTGCATTTTGGGCATTTAATTGATATAATTTTTTTGCATGAGGACTTCATCCTTTCTAGGAGGTATTTGTTTTCTTGTAAAAACATTGTACCATAAAGGATTGGAGTCCTCAATTTTCATTTAAATTCACAAAGCGTCTAGAAGAAAGGAGCAATAAAATGAATTACAATATTATGGAAAAAAATGGAAAGATAATAATTAAGAATATAAGGGATTTTCATCCTAAACATATATTTGAATGTGGGCAAGCCTTTAGATGGGAAATAGAGGAAGATGATTCCTATACTATAGTTCATAGTGGCAAGATATTAAATATAAAAAAAGAAGGTAAAGATATAATTTTCTCTAATACTAATTTATTAGATTTTAAAAACATATGGTATAACTATTTTGATTTAGGTAGGGATTATAGTGAAATTAAGAAGGAATTGTCTAAAGATCCAATACTTAAAGAAGCTATTGAATTTGGAGAAGGTATTAGAATATTAAATCAAGATCCCTTTGAAACCACTATATCTTTTATAATATCTGCTAATAATCAAATACCAAGGATAAAAAGGTCTATAGATTTAATAAGTAAAAACTATGGGGAGTTTATAGGTTGGTACAATGGTAAAGAATATTTTTCTTTCCCTAGTTCAGAAGTATTAGCTAAAGCCAAGGAAGAGGAACTAGAAAAGAATTGCAAAGTAGGTTATAGGGCCAAATATATAGTTAATACTTCTAATATGATAAATAACAAAGAAGTAGAACTAGATAAACTATTTATATCATCAACAGAGGAAGCCAGGGAGGTACTTATGAAACTTCCAGGTGTAGGACCTAAAGTATCTAATTGTATATTATTATTTTCTTTAAATAAAAATGATGCCTTTCCTGTAGATGTATGGGTGAAAAGAATAATGGAATATTTTTATTTTAAAGAGGATACAAGAAATAAAAAGATTGCTACATATGCTAAAGAAAAATTTGGCACCTTAGGAGGATTTGCACAACAGTATTTATTTTACTATGCTAGAGAATTGGGAATAGGTAGAAA
This sequence comes from Tissierellaceae bacterium, assembly GCA_033809995.1. Lineage (GTDB taxonomy): Bacteria > Bacillota > Clostridia > Tissierellales > Tissierellaceae > Paratissierella. The sequence goes on along the minus strand of JAPXKQ010000143.1, from coordinate 910 downwards.
AAAGAAATAAAAGTGTAATAGGTTGAGAAAATCATACTTCCCATAAAAAACACAGGAATAGATATTTCTAAACAATATATATAATTTTTGTAATTATAAGATTTGTATATAAATAGATTAAAATACACTTATATTGGGAATCAACATTTATATTGATCCCTAATATTTTCTAGTAATATTCTATTAAATAGTGTATCCTTAATTTATATAGAAAATTTCAGTATAGATAAAGGTGGGATTATATGCTAGGGACTGTAGTTAATTCGATTGCGATAATTTTAGGGAGCCTATTAGGAGTAATTATTAAACAAGGCATAGAGGACCGGTATAAAAAGATTGTTATGGATGGAATAGGCCTTTCTGTTGTAATTATTGGGATAGCAGGAGGGATAAAATCTGAAAACAATATTTTAGTAATTATAAGTATTGTCTTAGGTAGCATAATTGGAGAAACTATAGACATTGAGAGGAAATTAAACAGTTTAGGGGATAATATGGAAAAAAAGCTTGGAAGAGGAGATAATAATTTTTCTAATGGGTTTGTAACTGCTTCCCTAGTCTATTGCGTAGGAGCTATGGCCATAGTTGGTGCTTTGGAAAGTGGTTTATTAGGCAATCATAGCACCCTTTTTGCTAAATCCATACTAGATGGTATATCTTCTATCATATTTGCCTCTACATTGGGAATAGGAGTAGCTTTTTCTGCAATAGCTGTTTTTATATATCAGGGATTAATTGTTCTTTTTGCTACATATTTAAAAGATTTTTTAACTTCGGAAGTGATACTTGAGATGTCAGCAGTTGGTGGAATTCTAATTATGGCAATTGGACTAAATATATTGGATTTTAAAAAAATAAAAGTAGGGAATATGCTACCAGCTATTTTTATTCCTTTAATTTACTATGTGTG
>JAPXKQ010000142.1:3252-5722 GCA_033809995.1 Tissierellaceae bacterium | reverse complement strand
CAAACGATATATGTTTATGATACTTTAAAAGTAGGCCACCATAATAATTGAAAACCAAGCCACCTTAAAATATAATTCCCCTTAAGCATATCTTTTTAAGGGGGAGATGGAGGGTGATAGGTTTGGATAAGAAGGCCGAAATACTAATGCAGTATTTTAGGGAAAATAAATCACAAAGAGCAATTAGTAGAGACCTTAAAATGTCAAGATCTACAGTAGCAAAATATATCAATGAATTTAAATCTAAACTTGAACTTTTAGAGGATTTGGATAAAGATGAAGAAAAAGATAGAAGTAAAATACTACTTCTAATTGAAGAAATGACTTCTAAACCTAAGTATGATACAAGTAGTAGAACTAGGACTAAGTTAACAGATGAGATAATAGATAAAATAAATGAATTATTAGAACAAAATGAGAAAAATAGGCTCCTTGGTAGAACCAAGCAGTTAATGAAAAAGATTGACATACATGAAAAGCTAGTCGAAATGGGATTTGATATTAGTTATCCTACAGTTTGTAACTACATCAGAGAAAATCATGAGAGGAAAGAGGCCTTCATCAGGCAGGAATATAATTTAGGAGAAACATTAGAGTTTGATTGGGGTGAAGTAAAACTTACAATAGCAGGAAAACCTACTACATTGCAAATGGGTTTACTAACTACAGCTAAAAGCTCATATCATTATGCAAGACTTTATCAGAATCAAAAAATGGAAAACTTTTTAGATGTTCATGTAAGGGCTTTTAATAACATAGGTGGAGTTCACAGAGAACTAGTTTATGATAATCTGAAGCAAGCTGTAAGAAAATTTGTTGGAAGAAATGAAAAGGAAGCAACAGAAGACTTAATAAAAATATCGCTCTACTATGGGTTTAAATATAGGTTTTGCAATGTAGCTAGAGGAAATGAGAAAGGACATGTAGAAAAAGGTATTGAATTTGTTAGAAGGAAGGCATTTTCTAGTAGAACTGACTTTGACACAGTTAAAGAAGCAAATGCTTATCTAAAGGAAAAATTGTTAGAGCTTAATTCAAAGAAAAGAAATTGGCTCCAAAATCAAAGCCCCATTGATATACTGAAGCAGGAAATGCCCTATCTCATACCTTTAAAACCATCCTATGATGCCTCAAGGAGAGTTGAAGCAAGAGTAAATAAATATAGTGTAGTAAATATTGATCAAAATAAATATTCAGTACCAGATTATCTAGTAGGCAAATTTGTAAACGTTAAAGTATATCCAGACACAATAGAAATATATTACAAGGATAATAAAGTAGCCGAACATAAAAGGTCGTATCAATCGCATTACTGGACTGTTGATATAAATCATTTTATTCATACATTAAAAAAGAAGCCTGGAGCATTACATTCTAGTGTCGGCAGACACCAGCTTAGCCCAGAGCTTCAAGAAATATATCAAGAATATTATATCAATAATCCACGAGATTTTATAGAGCTTTTAGAACTAATTAAAGAAAAGAATTTAAAAAGCGTGGTAGAAGCTATAGCTGAATTGAAAAAAATTAAGAAAGAATTGGTTACAACAGATAATATTAAAAATATAATTTTCAAACTCCCAATGGATAACACAACTTCAAAAACTAAAGATTTATCAATACAAAAGGCATCTATAAAGCAGATTGCAATATTAAATGAGATGTTTAATTTAAATCCAGCGGGGAGGTATAAAAATTGAGTGAAATAATATCAGAAATAAAAAAATATGTATCAGAGTTAAAGATACCAGGTATAAGTCAAGGTTTGAAAATGCATATTGAAGAAGCATACAAATTTGATAAACCATATGAAGAATTCTTAAGAGATATTTTAATAGAAGCTTATGATGTTAGGAAAGAAAATGGTAGGAAAAATAGGATTAGAAATGCTAAGTTCCCATATAAAAAGTATATAGATGAACTAAGAGTGGATTACCTTCCACAAGATTGTAAAAGAAGGTTTAAAGAGCTTAAAACCCTTAGTTTTATTGATGAAGGTAGAAATATAATACTAGCAGGTAATCCTGGAACAGGTAAGACCCATCTATCAATAGGACTTGGAATAGAAGCTTGTAATAAAGGATATAAAGTATACTTTGCAACAGTACCATCCTTAATAAATGAATTAAAAGAATCTAGGAGCGAGAAGAAATTATATACATTTGAAAAAAGGTTTGAGAAATATGACTTAATCATAGCAGATGAACTAGGATATATTTCTTTTGATAAAGAAGGGAGTGAACTACTATTTACATTTCTCTCCCTTCGGGCAGAGAGGAAATCGACAATAATCACTACAAATTTATCATTTGATAGATGGAACGAGGTATTTAATGATGAAGTTTTAACAGCTGCATTAATAGACAGATTAACTCATAAATCTTATGTAATAAACATGAATGGAGACTCTTACAGAATAAAAGAAACTAAAGAATGGTTAGAAGAAACTAATTAACTTTTTATAATTAGT
>JAPXKQ010000142.1:0-3242 GCA_033809995.1 Tissierellaceae bacterium | reverse complement strand
TATTTAGAAGAAGCCTATGATTTAGATAGAGTAGAAAAGATATACATTTCAGGCGATGGTGCAAGTTGGATAAAAGAAGGATTGAATTGGATTAAGGGAAGCGAATATGTATTAGATTACTTTCATCTATCCAAATATGTAAAAACAGCAACGGCCCATATGCCACAAACATTTGAACCATTGTGGACTTATATAAGAAATCTAAATAAAAAAGGCGTGATAGAATTACTAAACTTCATAACAGCAGAAACAGAATCAGAAACTAAAAAAGAAGCAGTAAAGAAAAGCAAACGATATATACTAAATAACTGGAAAGGGATAGAAAAAGGTATGGAAGAAGGGTATATAGGCTGTAGCGCAGAAGGCCATATAAGCCATGTATTATCCTCTAGATTAAGTTCACGACCAATGGGATGGAGTTTAATAGGAGCAGATCAAATAGCAAGATTAAGAGTATACAAAGCAAATGGCGGAGATATATATGAACTTATGAGCAAGAAGAAAAAAGAAAACAAAAAAGAGAAAAGAATAGTGGAATTAGAGAAAAGAATAGTAAAGAAGAAGATAAAGACAGCATTGCCAGGGAGTATAGACAACCTACCATGTATAAACGATGGAAGGCGAACATGGCAAAGGCAGACATTAAAGGCATTAAGGGGTGCATAAAAGGGTTTTTGAAGGCATTTTAATATAAATATACTAAGCAATAATATTTGAGAAAACAGAGGTTGTATAGAGTTTAAGATAACCGATGTTTTAAAAAATATTATTGTTTATTTGTTATGCCAAAAAAACATATTGTAATAAGTATATTAAATTAAGTATTTTAGCATACTCCATCAAACTGGGGATAATACTAATTGTTACGAAGCACATTATTCCAACCCACAAATATCAAATTAAATTCACCTAATTCCAGGCTAAATACTACATAAAACAGCAGATTAAATAATCTGCTTGTGATGTTTTAATGAAATAAATCACATTGTTTGCACCTTGAAAATAAAAGAAAAGGGGACTAGTCCCCTTAAACCCCTAGGATTTATCGCTTTGAGGTAACCCCTTAATTTATCCTTGATAAAAAGATGTGCCTTCTTCCCAGGAAGGGGAGATTAAGGATATAACCTCTTTAGGACGCTCAGGTTGCATCCCTGCATAGCCCTATCCTTCCTAAAGAAGAAGGCACACCTCAAAGGTTAAATATTAGGATTTATGCTACAATATTTAATTCATTTTGAGCCATAAAGACTAATTCATTATCAATAGATCTAAGCTTTTCATTGGCTCCTGAGATAAGGCACATTCTCACCAAAGAATTTAAGGTTCTGATGGAACCATTAGTGCTAGAGTATAAAAGTTCATAGGCATTATCAGTAAATATAGGTTCATGACATCCGCCTGATTTTAATCTAGACTCAATATACTCTTTAGTTTCATCTTTGGTAAGACCTTTAAGATAATAGTTCACCACAATTCTCTGGCGGAGAGCCTCATGAGTCTGGCGGCTAAGTTGAGTAATAAATGGAGTCTGGCCCGATAGAATCAAAATAGCATAATCTTTAGAATCCATATCAAAGTTAAATATGAGTCTTAAATCATCTAACACAGAATTAGTTAGAAATTGAGCCTCATCTACAATAATTACAGGAGTAATATTTTTGCTATGATGATAAGTGTAGATTGATTCTTGGATCTGCTTAAACATATTTACCTTTTTGTGAGCTGGAATTATTCCAAGGCCATTACATAAGGCCCTGTAAAAGTCCATAACTGTTAAGGTTGAAATTGGAATATATACAGGTTTAAATAAATTGGGATTTAAAGAATCAACAAAGTATCTAAGGAGAAATGATTTACCAACACCAGGCTCCCCGGTAATTAGACCAAAACCTAAAGTATTCTTTAAAAACTCTAATCTACTTAAAGCATCAGTAAAATCCAGAGATTTAAAATACTCCCTAGTTTCAATAGATTTTAAAAATGGATCACTAGATAAACCATAAAAAGCTTTATACATATTAACTCATACTCCTTTCATTTGTTTTATCATTGGGGTTAAATGAAGAGAAATCAACAGATTTAAAGTTATGTTCTCTTCTAATTTTAGAGTTATCGATCTTTTTAACAGGATACACAGTATCTAACAAAGTATTTTCTTCAGAAAATATATAGGCCTTATCCATAATTGTTGGATCGTATCTAATATTAATAGTGTCTCCTACATAGCTTAATGGGACTTCAAAGAGAGTATTTTGTATAGAGATAGTAGAGTCTTTCTTAACCCTACGGGTAACCCTATAGAGGAAAATATAATCAAGTTCTTGTTTTGTAGGGATGAATTTAATTAAATCAATATAACGAATAAATTTATCAATAGGTTTTTCATGGGTAGAAGAATGAACCTTAGCATTGTAATCTTCTTCAATATATCTAGATAAGGAAATGTTTAGTTCCTCTAGAGAAGAAAAGTCATTCCAATCTATCACATTCATCCATTGATCATGAAGGGTTCTAAACCATCTTTCAATTTTCCCTTTTGATTCAGGTGAGTAGGGTCTTGCGAAAGAAAGAATAGTACCAAGATTTGCCGAGATAAACTGCATCTGATTACTCTTGTAAACCTTACCATTATCAACAAATAGTTTCTTAGGAATACCCCTTTTTGAAACAGCCTTTTTAAATACAGATAACAGGGACAGGAGATTATCCTGAAAAAAGGCTTCGGCATGAATAATAAGTCTACTTGAATCATCAAGTATTGCAATAATATATGTCTTATGCTTCTTAGAATCAATAGTAAGATAGGGTCCAACAGATATGTCCGATTGCCAACATTCATTAGGAAACTCAAATTCAAAAGCAAGTCTTTCTACAGGTTCTAATTTTTGAGATGAAATATTAGATTTAGAAATAAATCTTTGAACCGTGGATAAGGATATATCGTCATAATTTACATAACCCTTAGCAATTAATTCTTGATAAATTGATTTAGCACTTCTTTTAGGAGAATTCACCTTAAGTTTAATGATAAACTCCTTAGCATCGTTAGATAAGTTTCTAGGCTTTCCTTTATCAGACCGTATCTTTGGATAAAGACCATCAATACCGAAACGCCTGTAAAGACGGAGCCATTCTTTAATCGTAGCAGGAGCATATTCACGGGCTCCTTTTGGAGTATCATACTCCCTAGCAGATACTTCCTCTAAATATTCCTTAGCTGTAGCCTGAGTAAAGGTTCCAGT
>JAPXKQ010000141.1:0-5774 GCA_033809995.1 Tissierellaceae bacterium | reverse complement strand
ACACAATGAAATCTTTGAGTAAAGCAGCTTAACAAACTATATAAATATACTAAGAATTGAGGATTTTACTGTTGAAAATATTAATAATAATTTCAAAATCCCATTTATTAATGGGCTAATTCTTTATACTCTTTTTTAACCTTGATTAAAAAAGCTAATTATGCAATTTCCTCAAATAATTTTAAATTTAAAAATTTCAAATAATTCCTTGACAATATTTATTATCCATGTTAACATTGAAATGTAAACACCATTGTCGACAAATAAATATACAATATAAACAAGGGGGATTATAAAATGACAACTGCAACAAAATTAAGCAATGAGCAATTACAAGAAAAGTTTTTAGCAGAAAAAGCTAAAGTATTATTACATCATCCACAAGGGATGGGAAACTATTTTACATTTCATGCAGCTTCAGATATTCTAGGTATTGATGGACACAGCTTAGCAATTGACGGAGCTTACAACGTAAATGCAGAAGGTTATTTTGATATGGGATATATGGCAAACCATATAGGACCTCCACAATCAGCTATAGATGCATTTAAAGAAGCTACTACTAGAGATTTGTTAGCAGTATATCCACCAGATATTAGTGGAGAACTTAGAGAGTTAGCTGCAAAGAAGTTCGGTAGAGAACTAGGTCCAGACTTTGATGTAATGGGTGTAGAAGGAGCTCAAGGTGGTATAGGTTATGCATACTTAACATTCTTAGAGCCAGGAGATGAAATTATAACAACAGACCCAGGATACTTCCACTTTGCACCATCAGCTGAATCAATAGGTGCTGTAGTAAAAGCAATCGAACTAAATGAATCAAACGAATATAGACTAAAACCAGAAGAGGTTAGGGCAGCTATAACTGATAAAACAAAGATGATAGTAGTTTGTGACCCAGTTAACCCATTTGGTACAGTTCAAACTAAAGAAGAATTACTAGAGATCGCTCAAATAGCTAGGGAAAACGGTATCGTAATCTTCAACAACATCACACATAATACTCATCAAACAGATCCAAATGCAGTACAAATTCCAATGGCTTCACTACATAGTGAAGAACATCCAATGGATCACGTAATATCAACAAGTGGTACATCAAAAGGGTATGGAATGCCAGCAGCCCGTGTAGGATTCTTAGCAGGTCATCCAGCATTATTAAGAGGTGCATTCTTAATTAAGATGGAAACAACTAAAATCCACATTAACTATCAAGGACAATTAGCTGCTATAGCTGCGATGAAAGATACAGAATATGTAGAAAAATCAACAGAAATTATTAGAAGAAACTACAAACATATAGAAGAAACAGTAGCAAATACACCAGGAGTTAAGATTCCAGTAGCACCTAAATATGGTTTCTGCATGATGTTAGATGTTTCAGGTACAGGTGTAACAGCACAAGAAATTACAGTAGGCCTATTAAAACGTAAGATAGCTGTAACACCAGGCGATGGATTAGGAGATATAGGAGCTACAGATTATATCAGATTAAACTATTCACATCCAGATATAGCATGCTTCGAAACATTTAGAAAGGCACTACCAGAAGCAATAGAAGAAGCTAAGACAGGTATCTATAGACAAGGTGTAATCGATTTCTATAAGAGCGTAGGTAGTGAAAGAGGAAATAGAATCATCGAAATGTTAGAAAGTAGAAAATAATTATATATGTTTATAAATGGAGGGATAATATGTCTAATGAAAGTAAAAAAACGGATATTGGTTTTTCATCTCCTTTAATTATGGCATTTGCATTGATTGCTGGATCTGTTGGTACCGGTAATATATGGAGATTTCCTAGAGTTGCTGCTACTAATGGTGGTGGAGCTTTTGTAGTTGCATATGTAATAATAATGCTTTTTATGACTATACCATTAATGATGGGAGAAAGTGTTATTGGAAGGGCTACAAGAAAGGGTTTACCGGGTGCATTTAGAGACTATATGGGTGGCAAAAAATTTACATGGTTTGGATCATTTATGTGGTACGTTGTTTTTGCAACGACAGCTTATTATACAGTGGTAATGGCTTGGATAGCATACTATATGGTATTGTCAATAACTAGTGGATATATAGGCGTAGATAAGATGACATTATTTAACTCTGTAACTAATAGTAACTATATTATTATTTTAATATATTTAGGTTTAATGATCGCAGCTTCATATTTTGCCTACTCTGGAGTAGAAGCAATTGAAAAATCAACTAAGTATCTTCTACCATTATTAGTTATATCCCTTGCAGTAGTTGCAGCCAGATCTGTAACACTGGAAAATGCAAGTCAAGGACTTAATTATCTTTTTGGCTTTAATCCTAAAGAATTATTAAGTGCTAAAGTTTGGTTGGAAGCTATCACACAAGCATCTTGGTCAGCTGGGCCTGGGTGGGGTATATGTATAGCATATGGAGTTTATGCAAAAAAAGATTCAGATGCAACATTGACTACAGCTATTCAAGGGATAGGAGATATGTCTGTTGCACTTCTTGCGGGTGTAGCTGTTATACCATCACTCTTTTCTATGTCTAGTAGCCCAGAAGCTGCCATGGAAATACTAAGAAGTGGTAATAATGGACTTGCGTTTATCGGATTAACGAATGTATTTGAAAGAATGCCTGGTGGTATGTTAATGTCAACCCTGTTTTTCCTTTCATTACTATTAGCTGGATTTACATCTCTTATTGCTTTATTTTCCATATTATATCAGCCTTTTGCAGATGCAGGTGTGGAGAAAAAGAAAACTGTTATAGCTATGTTAGTTGGGACATGTATTTTAGGTTTACCATCTGCATGGAATATCAATTTCTTCAACAATCAAGACTTTGTAGTAGGAATGACTATGGTGATAGGTGCAATTTTCTCTTGCCTGGCTTTAATAAAATATGGAGTAGAAAAATCACGCTTGCTACTAAATAATGATTATTCCTATATAAAAATGGGCAAATGGTGGAATGTATCAATCGGTTTTGTTTATCCAATTCTGGCTATATTAATGCTAGTGTGGCAACTAGCACCATTAGTATTAAGCGATCCACATTGGTATAATCCTTTTGGAGTATATTCATTAGGTACTTTAATATTCCAAGCTGGCATAGTTGGAATTTTAGCTTATCTCTATAACGATAGAATTGCAAAATCTGCAGGAGAGAGGCTATTTAATGGTACAGAGTTCCCTGAAGTTCAAATAACAGATTACGTTTAATAGAATGGAGGGTATTTATGAGTGCTAATGCTATAATAACTATGATAATAACATTAGGTTTAGTTTGGGGCGGTCTTGTGCTTGGTATAATAAAATTGCATAAAGAGGAAACAGATAAATATCTAAAAAATTTAAATGAATGACTCTTAACAATTAGAGAATAGTAGGGAAACTTTGTCTGCATTATTTTTAAGAGACTATAGAAATAGCTTTTATTCTATAGTCTTTTCTTAAATTCGATTTGTACTATTATTATGACTTTTTAATTCGAGAATTTGTGTAAGTAAGGAGTTATTTAATTTGTGAATAATATTAACCTTAAAGTTCTTTAGCAATGATTATGTATTTAAACCTGGATGTCTGGGAGAACACGGCAATGTAATTTTAGTTGAGAGAGATAAGGGTAAGGTTCTTTTGGATACTGGATAAGGTTTAACTATTAAGCATAACTTAAAGGTATTAGGCTGGGATTGGAATAACTTAGATGTAATTGCAATAAGTCACGGACACAATGATCATATAGGTGGCTTGAAGGAGACTATAAATTGCTCCGATGCTAACGTAATACCGGTTTATGGACATAGAGATATTTTTGTTGATAGAACAAAAATACTTTGGATGGTGAAAATAATATAGGTTCTCCATATATTAAGGAGGATCTTGAAGCAGAAGGAATAATTAGTCAAAGCTCATTTTGTGGATTGTTTGAAGGTACTCATTTATTAGAAGCAACAAATCCTCTTACATAAAGGTAATAACAAATAATTTTAAATTTAAAAATTTCAAATAATTCCTTGACAATATTTATTATCCATGTTAACATTGAAATGTAAACACCATTGTCGACAAATAAATATACAATATAAACAAGGGGGATTATAAAATGACAACTGCAACAAAATTAAGCAATGAGCAATTACAAGAAAAGTTTTTAGCAGAAAAAGCTAAAGTATTATTACATCATCCACAAGGGATGGGAAACTATTTTACATTTCATGCAGCTTCAGATATTCTAGGTATTGATGGACACAGCTTAGCAATTGACGGAGCTTACAACGTAAATGCAGAAGGTTATTTTGATATGGGATATATGGCAAACCATATAGGACCTCCACAATCAGCTATAGATGCATTTAAAGAAGCTACTACTAGAGATTTGTTAGCAGTATATCCACCAGATATTAGTGGAGAACTTAGAGAGTTAGCTGCAAAGAAGTTCGGTAGAGAACTAGGTCCAGACTTTGATGTAATGGGTGTAGAAGGAGCTCAAGGTGGTATAGGTTATGCATACTTAACATTCTTAGAGCCAGGAGATGAAATTATAACAACAGACCCAGGATACTTCCACTTTGCACCATCAGCTGAATCAATAGGTGCTGTAGTAAAAGCAATCGAACTAAATGAATCAAACGAATATAGACTAAAACCAGAAGAGGTTAGGGCAGCTATAACTGATAAAACAAAGATGATAGTAGTTTGTGACCCAGTTAACCCATTTGGTACAGTTCAAACTAAAGAAGAATTACTAGAGATCGCTCAAATAGCTAGGGAAAACGGTATCGTAATCTTCAACAACATCACACATAATACTCATCAAACAGATCCAAATGCAGTACAAATTCCAATGGCTTCACTACATAGTGAAGAACATCCAATGGATCACGTAATATCAACAAGTGGTACATCAAAAGGGTATGGAATGCCAGCAGCCCGTGTAGGATTCTTAGCAGGTCATCCAGCATTATTAAGAGGTGCATTCTTAATTAAGATGGAAACAACTAAAATCCACATTAACTATCAAGGACAATTAGCTGCTATAGCTGCGATGAAAGATACAGAATATGTAGAAAAATCAACAGAAATTATTAGAAGAAACTACAAACATATAGAAGAAACAGTAGCAAATACACCAGGAGTTAAGATTCCAGTAGCACCTAAATATGGTTTCTGCATGATGTTAGATGTTTCAGGTACAGGTGTAACAGCACAAGAAATTACAGTAGGCCTATTAAAACGTAAGATAGCTGTAACACCAGGCGATGGATTAGGAGATATAGGAGCTACAGATTATATCAGATTAAACTATTCACATCCAGATATAGCATGCTTCGAAACATTTAGAAAGGCACTACCAGAAGCAATAGAAGAAGCTAAGACAGGTATCTATAGACAAGGTGTAATCGATTTCTATAAGAGCGTAGGTAGTGAAAGAGGAAATAGAATCATCGAAATGTTAGAAAGTAGAAAATAATTATATATTTATATAGCTAGATAATAATAACAATTGTAATCACTTGTATGTATTAAACATACAAGTGATTACTTATAAAATAATTTTATTGAGGAAATTGCATAATTAGCTTTTTTAATCAAGGTTAAAAAAGAGTATAAAGAATTAGCCCATTAATAAATGGGATTTTGAAATTATTATTAATATTTTCAACGAGACTGTGAAATAATTTGTGTATGAGTAATCCTCCTCTTAAGGTAAAATATAATTATCTTAAAAGGAGGATTTTCTAATGGCAAGAAAAAGACCAGAAAGAAAAAATCAAAAATTATTAGATTTAA
>JAPXKQ010000140.1:0-5904 GCA_033809995.1 Tissierellaceae bacterium | reverse complement strand
TATTTTTCTTACCTATAGCTATATTTTTAATCATAAATGTATGTATTGCAACTTTCACATATAAATATAAAAAAAGAATGTATAAATAGAAAATATTATAAGCTTCATTACTAATATCTATAATTATGCTCTAATAGTCAACTAAGCAGAAATCAATTTGAAGCAATAGCAGCGTTTGTGTGAATTCAAAGATAAATATCTGAAAAAGAGGCGAAGTTTTAGGTCTACTTAAATGACCAAATAAACTTCGTCTCTTTTTTGTGCCAAAAAATAAAAGAAGGGAATGAAAACAATGTCAAGATTATTTATGTATGCTACACCATTAGGGGAAATAGAACAGCTAATGATGATGGCTCCAAATTTTTCACCAAGAAGAAGTGGCATAATTATTAACAATTATTTTAATTGCCAAGGGGGTTGTATAAAGTGTAGTTGCTCTGAAAATATTAAAGGGTTCAGTCGTTATACAGATATTTGCTTCTATCTTGTAGGAAGGGAAGGAGATGAGATTAAGTATAGAGATTTAGTACAGATTGTTTTGGAAAGATAAAAGATTATTCTCTAAAGCAAAGATTAAAACTTTTGGCAAATAATTTTGAGGGAGAAGCATTTTTAAATAATAAACATAAAGAAAGGTTTTATAGCAAAATTCATAAACAGGGAGTTAACATGGAAGACATATCTCCAAGATATATTGCTACCTTATTTCTTTTAACTGCTGATGATATGCTAGGGGGATTAGTAAAGCCAAATGGATTTGATTTTAGCCAGATACATCTTAAAGAGATCAGTACCAATGGTTATGCTTTGTATCAAACAGCAAAAACAATATCTATGGGAAAGGAATATATACAAATTAATGAAATAGCCGATGAAGATTTAATTGATGATATAACATTTAAGACAATTATTAACTCTGCACTAATTGTAAGATATGGTGCAGAGTTATTCTTAATTACTAAATAGAATGGGGGAAAAGGATGAATATAAGAATAAAGAAATCAAGGGATGCTGATAAAAGAAAAACTATATGGCTTCCAATGGAGGAAGATAAACTAGAAGAAATATCTAATGAACTGGGAATAGAAATGACAACAGAGCCAAATGCCTATATAGATGGGAGTATGGATGAAAGGTTTTCAAAAATATTTGGATATAGAGATGTAAATATAGATGAATTAAATTATTTGATGAAAAGATTAGACAGCTTTGACTCAAGGGAAATAGGAAAGTTTTATGCTACAATCTTTGGGGAAAAGCTTGAAAAAATGGATGACTTAATAAACTTAACTTTTAATATGCACTGCTATAGTCTAGTCAATAACTTTAGTGACCTTGATAAGCTAGGTAAAGACTTATATCTAACAGAAAAGGGGTAGCAACTAAGGAACTAGAAGATCTTGATGGAGAGGCCTATGCTATGGAAGTAATGGAAAACAACATAAGTGCCAAGGTTACTCCCTATGGGGTCCTATATAAAAATAGTAATCAGTCTGAACAGGTATATAATGGGAAGAACTTACCACCATATCATTGGAAAGAATCCATGGCAACAGTCGAATTAAAAGCAAGGGGGGAACATGAATTTATTTATCTTCCATCTTCTGATATTGAAATTGAAAAGGCCTTAATGAGATTAGGAGTATTGTATTTACAAGACTGTGAAACTTCTATAGACAGCCATGAACTACCCGATAGGGTGTTGGAGATGATACCAGAAAAAACAAATCAAATTGAGAGATTAGATATCTTAAACAAAGTATCAAAAAGGTTTAAGGAAATGGGGGAAGATAGATTATATTTTGAAAAACTTATGAACCATGTAAATCCTAGAACTATTGATGAAATACTCTCTTTGGCTGAATCTATGTATGAATTTGAGTTGTTTGATGGCATGAAGGACTTGGGCTAATACCAGGGGAGGATAATTTTAAAGTCTTGTCCAGACCTCAAGAAATAAATCAGGAAGAAGACCAATCCCAAGGGATGGGAGGTATGAACCTATGAAGAAGCTAGATAGTTTCATCAATAATGTGGAGGAAAGTGTAAGGGCAGTTAGGGAATTAAGTTCAAATCTCTTTGACAATAAAGATATTCCCAAAGAGATAAAAAGGCAGATTGAGGACTATAAGGATTTATCAAATTTTATAGAAGGTGAACTGCAAAAGTTTATTTACAAAGAAGGAATAAAAGATTGTATAAAGTTATTAAAATTAATAGGTATTTTATGATGGCACGGTAAGAACCGTGTTTTTTAATACCTAGAAATAACTAAGGCCGATTGATTGCTGTACTTAACAGCATATCAATCGGCCTTTTTTTGTTGCCAAAAATTATAGCCAAAGGAGGGTTTGGAGGTGGAATATGATTTTTTAACCTATATAAAAGAATACCATCAAGGGAAAGAAATGGCAGTATCCAGTGGATATTTGCAAAATAAATTTTCCATCAGCAGTAGGACAGTAAGAAAAATTGTCAACCAGTTAAGAAATGACGGCAATCCCATATGCTGTTAGCTTTTTTGCTTATGGGGGCATCTTATACAGATATTAAAAAGAGGGAAATACCAGATATAATCTGTATATTTATAGCCTTAACAGGCTTGTTAAGGTTTAATGTTGTAAATTTACTTGGAATATTTGTATCCCTGCCACTTTTAGGATATAATCCTGCATACGAGCATGACGGGACTCACATATAGATTAAGTTGGACGAAGGAAGTTTGGGAGATAGATCCTGTTAGAAAGAGGTTCTACTACTATTATATAAAGTGAGCAGAAACCACTGTTCATAAAAAATATATAAGTGCTACTTTTATTAAGTGAGGATTAAAATGGACATTTCATATAAAATATAACTATTTCGTTGCAAATGATCCATTAAAATAATATAAAATTAATTAGGGGTATTGGAAAATACTACTTGATTTAAAGAGGAGGAGAATGATTTGAACAAATATATTTACTTAATTGCATTTGCCATCATGCCTATTTTAAACATGATAAGAAAAATTGTAATTGGGCAAGCTTACGAATTTAGACATTATATTGCACTGTTTATTCCTATATTAACATATATTTTTTTAGGGTATTTTATAACATCTTATTTAAAAAAGCATGATTTTTCTAATAAGTTTATGGCAGTAACAATTGGAGTACTTGTTGGAATAGATCAAATTGCAAAATTAATCATCTATAGATTTCTAGGTAATAAAGCAATTACTCTTCCTGGAAACTTATTTATGCTCAAGATAGTTAAAAATGAACAGATAAGTGCGTTGTTCAATATTCTTGGATTAACATTACCTGGTTGGATTACAACTATTGCTAGGCTCATGGTATTAATAGTTCTATTAATTTTCTACCGATATTGTGAAGAAAAATATCAAAAAGATAGTTATTTAAATTTAACAAAAATCTTAACATATGCCATGGTTATATGTTCCATAATGGATAGTGCTCTCTGGGGTTATACATTGGATTTTATAGTGTTTAAGGGTTTACAAGCTATTGATATAAAAGATATATATGCACAATTAGGAATTGGAACATTATTAATGTACGGCATTAAAAATGACTTATTTGTAATTAAAAAATACAATAATTAATACTAAAACCTAACATGTCATTAATTAGTTAGTTGCAGAATAGAATTTTAAAATTATGAAAGGTCGGGTTGACCCCTTAATATTGGACAAAAACTCACGAATACTTTCTTTTTCTTAGATTATCTATATTTTTATGTTTTTCGCTTTTTTTATTATACATAAATATTCATCATCATCAAGGGTAAAGGCTACGCCCCTACTATGGCAGGCCCTTGATTTCAGCTAAATATTTATGTTATTTACTCCTAAGCGAAAAAACATTAAAGCTTCACTACCAGTTGTTTAGCTGTTCCTTCCAAGGTTTTTTGATAGAATTCAATTGGAGGAATATACCCTATTGAGCCATGAATTCTAACTTTATTATATGAGTTCATGTATTCTGAAACTTCTTTATATGCCTCAGCATAGCTTTCAAATTCGTACCTTGATAAACATTCATCCTCTAGTAATCTATGGAAAGATTCTATATGGGCATTTTTGTTTGGAGTCTTAAAGGGTATTCTCTCATGCTCTAGTTTTAACTCTTCACAGGTATCTTCAAACTTATGACTAATGAATTGAGGCCCATTATCTGATCTTATTACTAAGTCGGTGTTTTTATCATATAGACCACGCTTCATTAATGCTCTTTTAAGAATTATAGTTATATCTTCTGCAGTACATGATAATCCTATATGGTATTCTACTATATTTCTATCATATACATCTAGAAAAGATGCTATATAGAAGAATCTATCTTCACCATGGATATAACCATATTTAATATCTACTTCCCAAAGAGCATTAGAGTTTGTAATTTCTCTATTTTGAGCTATTTCCCTTGGATGTTTTTGTTTAATTTGTCTTTGAGGTCTTAGTACATTTAATTCTTTACATAATCTGTATACTTTCTTTTTATTTATAATTAAATTAAATTTTCTTCTTAGTATTATTGTTATTTTATAATAGCCATAGCATATTCCCTCAGATTCAATGATTTCACAAATGTATTCTTTAATTTGTTCATCACATATAGTTTCTTCATCAGTAGTTTTGGATGAACCACGAATTGGTCTACCACCTTTGTTTGCTGGGTTTTTATCTTCAGTTGATTATATATTTGAATCTTTATTTATGTTAAAGTAATAGGTTGATTTATGAAGTTCAAGTATTTTAACTACCTTAGTTACTGGATATCCATAACCTATCCATTTATTAGCTATACTTACTTTATCTTCTATCTTTGGGTCGTTTTTTTAGTAGGTCTTTAAGAATTGCTATTTCAAGGTCTTTTTCACCTAATAGCTTCTTTAATTGATCATTCTCCTTATCCAAGGAGGAATTAGTGCTATAATCTATATTAAGAGGATTATTGGTTTTAATAGATAATTTTGATTCTCTAACCCATCTCGTAACTGTACCTGAAACAATATCATGCTTTCTTGCTACCAAAGATGCATTACCCGTTTCCTCTACTTCTTTAATAATTTGATTTTTAAATTCTTCTGAATATCTTGTATTTTTACTTCTCATTTTGGCAACCTCCTATTGATTATATTTTACTATAACCGTGTGCGATTGTCCAAAACGGTTAGGGGGCTAAATAGAGAGGGGCAGTTTCGCACGAGATATGAAAGGTGTTTATACATTAGAAACTATTGGTGAGGACAAAGGAATATTCTACTATGATTTTGAGACACGGGAATACACACCAATACTTAAAAGTGACTTTGGATCTATAGCAAATTTTCAACTTATGTATCAAGATTAAAAATCACCATACGACTAATCTTTTAAAAGATTTAATTCATTTAAACTATGTCCAGAAAATGAAATTTAAAGATATTTCAAAACTTTTAGGAATTACCGAGGAAACTAAAAAATAGACTTGTTGCCATTAGATGTAGAATTGAAATAACCATTACTGGCCAAATATTGATTATATTACAAGAATAAAGTCATGCTGATAATTTTGGAGAAACTTAAATTGCAAGGTAATATCTATTATATTCATAAAAATTTAAAAATAATTAAAAAAAATGTGTCCCTTTTTTCCTCCTTATGCGTTATATATATTTTGATGTTAGTATATAAGTATGGACACAAAATAAGGTTTTCTATATACTAAACTTTAAGGAAGGAAGTGTCCATAAATGTCTAAGAGGAAAACTTATACAGATGAATTTAAAACAATGATTGCAGAATTAGTATTATCAGGAAGGCCAGTTAAGGAAGTAGCCGACGAATATAGCCTAAGCCAAAGCACAATACGAGGCTGGGTAAATAAGAAAGCCCCAATTGAAGTAGAAGGAAACACT
>JAPXKQ010000139.1:0-5923 GCA_033809995.1 Tissierellaceae bacterium | reverse complement strand
ATCTTTGACTCCAACTATATGGGTAGAACATCATGTTGCTAAATTTCCCTTTGGTTCAAAAACTGAAAATGAAAAATACAAACTGGCCAAACCTTATTTAGATACATTGATAGGGGGGCATGGACGGGAGACAGTAGGTTCTGCTATATATTATGCTAATAAGGGATTTGATGGAGTGATTCAGTTGCTACCCTTAAATTGTATGCCTGAGATAGTTGCAAAAAGCATATTAAACACTGTAAGTAAGGATTTTAATTTCCCTATTATGACATTGATATTAGATGAAATGACGGGGGAGGCAGGTTATATAACGAGATTAGAAGCTTTTGTAGATCTGCTTAAGAGAAGAAGGGAGGAGAGGTCAGTTGGATAAGTATTATATGGGTATCGATGTTGGTTCTGTTAGTACTAATGTAGTATTAATGGATGAAAACAATAACATTCATTATAAAAAATATATGAGGACCCAAGGAAAGCCAATAGAGATTTTAAAAGAAGGCATAAGGGAGATAGAAGATTTAAAAGGAGATATAGATATATTAGGTGTAGGTGCTACGGGAAGCGGAAGGAGTCTAGCAAATATAATTGTAGGTGCTGATGTAGTAAAAAATGAGATTACTGCTCATGCAGTGGCAGGATTAGATTTTTTGCCTAATGTAAAAACCATAATTGAAATTGGGGGACAGGATTCAAAGATAATAATTATTAGGGATAAGATAGTTACAGACTTTGCTATGAATACCGTATGTGCTGCAGGTACTGGCTCCTTTTTAGATAGGCAGGCTATGAGACTAGGGGTAGATATCAATGATTTTGGGAACTTAGCCTTAAAATCTAAAAACTCCATAAGAATTGCTGGTAGATGTGCAGTATTTGCAGAATCAGATATGATTCACAAACAACAGCTTGGACATAATCAAGCAGATATAGCTAAAGGATTATGTGAAGCTTTGGTTAGAAACTATTTGAATAATGTTGGTAAAGGCAAGGAAATACTTTCCCCAATACTATTTCAAGGGGGTGTAGCAGCGAATATAGGGATAAGAAAGGCTTTTGAAACAACTTTTGGTGAAAGGATTTATATCCCTGATAATTACGATGTAATGGGTGCTATTGGAGTGGCCATTTTAGCTAAAGAAGAGGTAAAGAAAAAGGGATATACTAATTTTAAGGGAACTTCAATCCATAAGGCAGACTATCAGGTAAATGGCTTTGAGTGTGATGGCTGTTCTAATATATGTGAAATAATAGAGATAAGGGAAAATGGAAGATTACTAGCTAGATATGGCGACAGATGTGGAAAATGGTCTAATAGTTTGGACAATAAGAATTCTAAGTTAGCATGACCTTAAGTGTATACACTTAAGGTTTTTCTATGTTATAATATTTTTACATTATATAATTGAAGGTGAGACAATTGTATAAGGAAAGTATACGAAATGGATTTATAAAAGGTGTATTTACTTTATGGAAATTGAGTAAAATAGTAGTTCCAGTTTATTTTTTTGTTACATTTTTAAGCTATACTCCATTATTAAATAGCATATCCAATTTTTTTGAACCAGCAATGAAAATTTTAGGTTTACCAGGTGAAGCAGCTGTACCACTAGTATTAGGGAATTTTATCAATTTATATGCTGGGATTGGAGCTATGGCAAGCTTGAGTTTGTCAGCTAAACAGGCTACTATATTAGCTATTATGTTGTCTTTTTCTCACAGTTTATTATTAGAATCTGTAGTTGTCAAAAAAACGGGAGTAAGCTTAGCATTGATAGTAATTACAAGGATTACATTGGCAGTATTATCTGGTATTATATTCAATTTAATATTGTAGGAGGTTATTATGGATTTTATGGCTTATTTAAAAGAGAGTACAATGGGTAGTTTGAATTCGGTTTTTTCCATGGCAAAGATAATAATCCCTTTGATGATAGCTATGGAAATACTAAAAGATGCAGAAATATTGGAAAAAATCTCAAAAAAGCTAAAGCCTATACCAAAACTTTTCGATATATCTAATGAATCGGTTTTTCCGCTTATGATTGGCATGGTGTTTGGGCTAGTGTATGGAGCCGGAATAATAGTAGAAAGTGTTGAGGAAGGGAATTTAAACAAAAAAGATTTGTATATAGTTATGATTTTTCTTGTTGCTTGCCATGCCATATTTGAAGATACCTTTATATTTGCTGCAGTAGGGGCTAATCTATGGTTACTTTTTATCACCAGATTGATTGTAGCATTGATAGTTGCTTATTTTTCATCTAAGGCTATAGAGGGGGTATCAAAAGACATTCAAAAATATGGCTAGGGGGTATTTAATGATAAAACTAGATACAAATCAATTAAAACCAGGTATGGTGTTGTCAGACGATGTGGAAAGTATAAAAAGTGGGGCAATATTAGTTTCAAAAGGCACGGTACTAAACAAAAGACTTATTAGGAGGATTCATAATCAAGGAGTAAAATATGTTTTTGTGTATGATCCTGATGAAGATGTAGAGGATATAAAGCAAAATAGTTTTATTATTAGATATGAAAGATTATCTGATAAAGTAGAGGATGTGTTTTCCAATGTAAAATTAGGGAAAAAGATTTTACTTACTGAAATAAGTGATGAGCTAGATGATTTAATTGTGGAAATTATTCAACATAATAATATATTGGGAAGATTGCGTCAGCTAGAGGAAAAAGATGATTATGTCTTTAATCATAGTTTAAACGTGGCTATGTTGGCAATTATGATAGGAAAATGGTTAGACTACTCAGAGAAACAGATAAAACAAATAGCTTTAACTGGTCTATTTCATGATATTGGAAAGCTTAAGATATCTGATAATATTTTACAAAAACCTAGGGAATTAACGATTGAAGAACGAGAGATAATGATGAAACATCCAATATATAGCTACAATGTGCTTTTAGATACAGTGGGTATAAGCAAAAATGTATTGATTGGTGTTCTTCAACACCATGAGAGAGAAGATGGTAGCGGCTATCCCCATGGAATAAAAGGAGATAAAATCCATGAATACTCAAAGATTATCGCAGTCTGTGATGTGTATGATGCGTTAACATCGGATAGATACTATAGAAGGAAAATATCGCCTTTTTATGCTGCCGAAATGTTAGAAGAGCAGAGCTTTGGGGCACTAGATCCTTATATTACTAGATTGTTCTTGGACAAGTTGTCAGAGTTTTATGTAGGATGTGAAGTATTGTTAAGCAGTGGTGAGGTAGGAACCATCATATATGTACATCCTCAAAACCCAACTAAAAGCATAGTCAAATCAGGAGATGAATATATAAACTTTTTAGAGCCTCAAGAAGTAACCATAGTAGATATAATAAAATAGATGCTCCCAGCTGGGAGCATCTATTTTATTCTTCATAATCTTCTATATATTCTTCACCAAGATCTTCTGTATCTAGGGATAGACGTGGTCTACGGCAAGGTGGATCAGGATCTACATTATTTTCATCTATTTGTCTAGGGAATAGAGATGGGAACGTAGTACATATTGGTGAAACCTCTGGAGATAACTCTGGGAACCCGGTGGATAGTACACAAAGTTGAACAGGTACTATGATCTTCTTTTCACAAGAAACACATATTGCAATAATTAGATCTATTCTAACCTCTCCAGTTTCTGGGTTAATGTCTATATCCCTGCTTATACTATTAGTAGCCAATCTAGTTTCACATAATACGCTACAGAATTCAGCAAATCGTGGGAAGAATGCTGAATTAAATACAGAAGGTATACATAGTTCAAAGAAATTGGTTAGCTCCACTGGAGTGATAGGGACATTGGCAGTTAAGGTAACAGTTCTCCTTCTAGATCCAGAAGTCTGAACTACAGCATCGACTTCTATTAGGACATTACCCCTAATCCTTACTTTTTGGGTACCAAAAACCGGCGTCCCTTTTCCTTCATCATCGCATTCAGCAGTATCTGCAAATATGATTTTTTCCGATCTAAATCCATCAGGACCTACTACTTCTATTGGATTGCCTTTACCATCCTTTACAAATTTACCTCCGGATAACATGGTTTCAGGCTCTACTACTAAATTACGTGGATCATTAATATTTCCAGGATTAAAAAACCTTCTACATCTAATATCTAATATCCTAATAATCCTAGCATTTCTACCTAAGTTAGGTGTAAATCTTACGTTGTTTACTGTACTTAGAGCTTGTAAGTTAACTAAAGTGGCATCAAAGACCTTTTGTACAAATATTGGTTCTGTTTTTACATTTCTTAAAGTACCATCCCATTCACAACCAGTATTGCCTACACAACATCTATCGGTAACTCCTAAACTAATAGCTTCAGGTTTAATATTTGAACAATTCATATTTATCCTCCTTTATCAGTATTGAGCTTTAATCTCATTTATAATATATTCCTTTGTCCGTGCAGTTGTTACAATTAGAAATGGGAATAAACTACACGTTCTTTTAATATTATTTATAAGGAATATAAATAGGTGGTGAGGAAAATGTTTTATAAAGATAAAATGGTGATAATAAGGGATATTGAAGGTAATTTAAACTTATTTAGATTAGTACAACACGATTTAGTCCAATATATATTCAATAAATTAGATAATTCCATCCAAGAACGTGTAGTAAGCAAAGACGTGTATGTAGACTTTAATGCTTCAATAGATAATAAAAGTCAGATTTATATAATATATCAAGATATGTCTTTTAATTTAACAATGTTACTATTAAAAGGAGATGAAGTTGAAAATATTAAATTGACTAAAGAGTCTATACCAGAAGTATATAATCTAGATATGATGGTTGAAGATGGAAACTTGCATATATTCTATTGCATTTCTTTGACAGAAGGGAGTAAAAAATATAAAATATATCACCATTATTATGATGGTAATATTTGGGACACCCATGTAGTAGACGAAATAAATGTAGGAGAAATTTTAAATCCTATAGAGTTAATAAATTATGGTAAAAAGCTGTTTGTGTTTTACCATGAAAAACAAGAATATAATACTATATATAGAAGGTCTTTTGACCTTACTAATAAAAAGTGGGAAGATAGGATTAAGCTTACTAACAATAATCACAGGATATTATACATGGATACCCTTTTGATGGGCAATAATTTACATTTAGTGTATTGTCAATATGATGATAACTTAACAGTAAAATATGAAAGATTTAATATTGATGACGAAATACAGAAAGATATGGATATGATACTATCTAATGATGGGAATATAATGTATCCAACTATAATATATTATGATAACAAGCTTTGGGTAATATGGCTTGAATATGAAAACATAATGAGCAGATATAGTGAAGACGACGGTATCACTTGGAGTCCAATTTATTTATGGGGAAATTTTAAACAGAAAGAAATTGTTAGATATAAGTATATAGATAAGTTTAGTGATGATAGAAATAACCTAGACTATTCTTTTGGTACCATAAAGCCAGATATAGAATTTGTAGGTTTTGGTTTCATAGAAAATGCTGTTAAAGTTCCATTAAAAAAAAAGAACTTCCATCCCATATTCAGATTTTAAACTCCCATGAGGAGATTAGAAAGGATATTGAAAAGATAAAAGCTAGACTAGATGAAATAGAAAAAAGGGTCCATGTATTATCAGAAAATCCTAATGAAGAATTGAAACTTTTAAAAGATCAGGTAGTTCAAATTGAACAGTTTTTGATTAAAAGGACTAGGGGATTTTATTTAAGAGATAGAAACAGATAGGTGCTACCTATCTGTTAATCTTCAAATATATTTCTAATAATATCTAAATCATTTGTCAAGCCCAATATTAACATGAGCTTAATTCTAGCTTTCTGTCCAGGAAGATTTTTGCCGAATATAACCCCTAACTCCCTTAGATGCCTGCCTCCTCCTTCATATCCATATGTATCTAA
>JAPXKQ010000138.1:0-6058 GCA_033809995.1 Tissierellaceae bacterium | reverse complement strand
TAAGCAAGACAACAATAGAAAGCTTTTTAAATTGCTATAAAGGTAGCTTTCTTGAAGAATTAACATTAAAATCAAATCCTGAATATGTAGAATGGATTGATTCGATTAACATTAAATTAAATACTACCTATGTAAGTAAACTAAAAGCATTATCAAATGAGCTAATTAATAGGAAAGAGTTTTATTATGGTGAAATATGTTGTAGAAAATTAATTGAATTAGAGGAATATGATGAAGTTGGTTATTCGAATCTAATGACCATATACCATTATCAAAATAAACATCAAGATGCAATTACAGTATATAATAATTTGACGGAGAAATTAAACAATGACTTATCAGTGAAGACATCAAAAGAGACTAATGAGGTATACGAAGAAATAATCAAGAGTTTAAAAATAAAATCAGATAATAAGACTATTAGTTTTTATGGTCGTGAAAATGAAAAAAAGATTTTATATGATAATATTTATAATTTTATTGGGAATAAACAATTTAAATCCTTTATCATTAGTGGTGAAGATGGAATAGGAAAGAGTCAATTATTAAACGAAATTGTTAATGATTTTGATCTTAATATTCTTCTTATAAAAATAAATTGTTATGAGTATGAAACCGATTTTATTTTTAAGTTTTGGGATAAGGTGTTCCAACAGATTTCCAATGCAGTTAAAGAAAAGAAACTTGATATACCAAACAATTTAATTAATATAATAAGTGGTTTTTTCCCAACCTTGGATGTAGATTTAAAAGAAGAATTAGAAAGTTTGTATAGCTTCTCAAACTCGGATTTGGCTGAGAAGGCAATATTTGATTTATTTAGTTTAGTTAGTAGTAAATTAAAGATAATATTCATTGTGGATGATTTAAACAATATTGATAAGGCAAGCCTTGAGCTTTTATATAAAACCATTTTAGCAAATAGATTTAAAATTATGCTAATAGCCACAAATAGGGATGAAAATGAAAAAATTGATGATAAATTGTATAATTCATTAAAATATAACAATGTTATCGAAAAAATTCGTTTAAATAGATTTAATAAAGACGAAACAAAGGGTTTTGTAAATGCAATAATGCCCGAAGCAACATCTCAAATTGACCGTATATATTTAGAAAGTGAAGGTAATCCACTTTTTATTACTGAAATATTAAATAATTTAAAAAATGGTAATACAGATAATTATATGAGTAATAAAATTGAAACTCTAATTCAAGGACGATTACTCAATCTTTCTAATGAAGCTAATAAACTACTTAGTATATGTTCCTTATTTCATGATATTTTTTATATTGAAATGTTATCCCAAATAACAGATATGGGAGGTATGGAATTAATTGATATAATAGACGAACTTTTATCAAAAGAGATATTAAAAGAGGAAATTGGAATAAATGGTAAATTAGGACTTACCTTTACTCATAGAAAAGTCAGAGAATATGTTTATAAAAATATAAGCAATTCAAAAAGAGTAATATTGCATACTAAGATTGCAGAATACTATGAAGATGAACTACTAAACAATAAGAAAATAAATAGAACATTATATCCAGAGATGATTTATCATTTTTCATGCTCAAATAATAAGTGCAAGTTGTTTAAATATAAAATTAGATGGCTGGAAGAAATATTGAATTTTAAACATGAAATATTTCCAGTTACAGAAAGTAGTAACACCATTGGACTTATTGAGTATTATTTAGATGAAGAATCCTTAGAAAAAGAATTTATAAGTATAAAAAATCTTTATGAAGATTTATGTTGTGCTAAGTGTAAAAATTGCTTGGAAGAAGAGATATTATACTTATATTTGCATGGAAGGTTCAACAAAAATAGGGGCAATGCAGAGGAAGGATTAGATTATTTAAATAGAATGATATTAAAATCAGAGGAAAACAAGTATTATGAATATGCATATAAGGGCTATATACAACTAGCACATTATTATCTAAATATAAGTGATATTACCTTAATGGGAAAAGCTATCACTAAGGCGGAAGAAAGTGCTAAGCTATTAGATGATAAATGCAAAATGGCAATTGTTTTTAGATTGAAAGGATATTATTATGTATTGTCAGGTAAATATAACGAAGGCGAAGGATATATAAAAGAAGCCTATAATATTTTCAATAAAGCCGAAAATAGAGAAAAGTATATTTTAAATGTTGTTGCATCCCTATTTTATCAAGGGGAAAGCTATAGACTACAAAAATCGTATGAAAAAGCCCTTGATTATTATGATAAGTCATTAGAATTATGTGATGATAATGAAGATTGTCCCGCAGCAGCCCTAATTTTTTCTAAAATAGGCTATGTTAAATACAAACAAGGAATAATTGATGAAGCACAATTTTATTTTCTTAAATCCTTAAAAGCATATGATAAAACCATCTTTGCTTGGGGTAGGGCAGAAGTCTTTTATTATTTATATAAAATTTATGAGAGTAAAAATATGATGGTAAAAGCTAAAAACTACCTTGAAGAATCTTTAAAATATGCAAATAAATATGCAAGTGAAGATCTAAAGAAATGTATATACGGTATTTTAGAAAATTTAAAATAAAACAATGAGGAATCTCCTTTTAATCTTCTTATGTAAAATAAGAAGATTTTTCTTTTGACTTTTTTTTGACTCAATTATTTTATGATTGAATTAGTTATTAATGATGAAGAAGTGTCGATTTTTTACAAGGAGGATTTTATGGAACTTCAATTGATTGTAAATGGTAAGAAGATAAATGTAGATATAGATCCTACAAAAAGATTGTTAGATTTTTTAAGGGATGACTTAGGTTTAACAGGAGTAAAAGAAGGTTGCTCAGAAGGTGAGTGCGGTGCTTGTACAGTGATATTAAATAAAAAAGCAGTAGCTTCTTGTTCCATATTAGCAGGACAAGTTAATGGCGATGAGATTATAACAATAGAAGGTTTAGCACAAAATGGTGAACTTGATATGATTCAAAAAGCATTTATTGAAAAGGGAGCCATACAATGCGGATTTTGCTCTCCGGGGATGATATTGTCTTGTAAAGCCCTTCTAATGAGAAATCCAAATCCAACAGAAGATGAAATAAAAAGAGCGATTGAAGGCAATTTATGCAGATGTACTGGCTACAACAAAATAGTGGAAGCAGTAAAAAGTGTAGTAAATAGGGGGTGTAATTGTGGAGAATAAATATATTTCACCTAAAAATTTAGAGGAACTATATAAGGCATTACAACAAAAAGATGAAAATACTTACGTAATTGCCGGTGGCACAGATTTATGTATTAAACTTATAAAAAATCAGGTGTTTGATTATAAGATTATTGATATTAGCAAGGTTGATGAATTGAGAAATATTCAGGAGACAAATAATATTATAGATATTGGTGCTTGTGTCACAATGACAGAATTAGAAAATAATGTAACTGTTCAAAAGAATATACCTGCATTGATAAGTGCTGCCTACAATCTAGGTTCAACTCAAATAAGAAATAGAGCTACAATAGGCGGAAACTTAGCTAATGCTGCACAATGCGGTGATACTATCCCTGTTTTATTTGCTTATGATGCTGACATTAAAATATTAAATTCAAATAACAATTATAGAATTGAAAAGGTAAGGGATTTAGTTACTGGGATTGGTAAAACAACTCTTAAAGCAGATGAAATTATTACAAATATTATAATCAAAAAGTCAGATTGTATATCTTCTTTTGCCAAGGTAGGCTCCAGAAAAACTGTAACTATATCAAAAATTAACTGTTGTGGTAAATTTAATATAGATGAAAATAGCGTAATAAAAGAAGTGGAAATATACATGGGTGCTGTTGGAATAAAGCCTATCAAGGCTACCATTATCGAAAATGAACTATTAGACAAAAAACTTGATAGTATAAATATCAATTTAGAAGAAGCAGTTCAAATGCAGATTGAAAGTGTAATACCTGATAGAAGTTCTAAGCATTATAAAAAAGTTGCTGCTATTGGGATAGTAGAAGATATGCTTCATGGTCTTAGGAGGTAAATATGGGAAATTTAAATTATGTTGGTAAAAGTATAATTAGAGAGGATTCATTTGATAAGGCTACAGGAAAGACTTTATATGTTGGGGATATGAAAAGACCAAATATGCTTTATGCAAAGCTAGTATTAAGTCAAAAAGCACATGCTGAAATTGAAATAGATAAAAGTGAGGCTATGACAGTTGAGGGAGTGGAAGCCATTTTCACACATGAAGACGTACCAAATGTGGTCTATAATGCTTTTGAGTGGCACTCATCGATAGTAGCACCAAGGGATGAATTCTTATTAAATAACAAGGCTAGATATGTTGGTGATAGAATAGCACTTGTTGTAGGAACGAGCAAACATTCGGTAGAAAAGGCTATTTCAAAGCTAAGTGTGGCATATAAAGAACTAGAGCCTGTTATAGGTTTGGATAAAGCCCGAGAAGATAAGATTCACGTTACAGGAGATACAAATTTAGCTTTTGAAAAAGATATCAATGCAGGAAACTACAAAGAAGCCTTTGAAAAGGCAGACTTGATAATAAAGGATACAGGGACTACACAAAAAATACATCATGCTGCAATTGAGCCACATGTATGTCTATCAGAATTTGATATGAATGGGGATTTAGTTATTTATTCGCCATGTCAAGTCTCATCTCAAATTCAAATGCATGTTGCTAATATATTGAATATTCCGCGAAGTAGGGTTAGGGTTAAAAAGGCAATAATGGGTGGTTCCTTTGGAGGTAAAAGTATACCAATACTTGAACCAGTTTGTGCATTTGCAACAACAAAACTAAATAGACCTGTAATGCTTTATATGAATAGAACAGATTCCATATTAGGAACTGTTACAAGAAATGCAACTGAAATAACAGTAGAAACTGCCGTAAATAAAGAAGGTAAAATATTAGGTAGAAGAATAGAAGCTAATATTGATGGAGGAGCTTATAACACTAATGCAGCAGCTGTTACCATGGCACTAGGTAAAAAGCTATTTAGGCTATACGATATCAAAGATCAATATTATTTGGGAAAGGCATATTACACAAATACAATCCCTGGTGGAGCATGTAGGGGATATGGTTCTCCCCAAGGACATGCTATCGCAGAAATAAATATTGACAACGTAGCCAAGGCTCTAAATATGGACCCTTGTGAGTTTAGACTTCTAAATCTTGTTGATGAAGGTGCAAAGGATCCATCAGGATCAACAGACATAGGTAATGCCAAGATTAAAGAATGTGTAAGATTAGGTATGGAAGCTTTCAATTGGAAAGAAAGAAGAGCTAATGTGAAATTGAAAAACACAAGTCGATATGCCTATGGCGTAGGAATGGCTTGTGGAACACATGGAAATGGATATACTGGTGCATTTGCAGACTATACAAGCGTAGATATGACTTTGTTTTCTGATGGAAGTGCATATGTGAAGATAAGCCTACATGACTTAGGTTGTGGTACTGTGACCATAATGCAACAAATAGCTGCAGAAGCTTTAGATATAGAAATAGAAAAGGTAAAAGTAACTGAAGCAGATACGCTTATGACACCAGAAGATTCTGCTGGTACTCAAGCTAGTAGAGTAACCTTCGTTTGTGGTGAAGCTGTTAAGGAAGCAGGAGAAAAATTAAGAGAAAAATTGGTAGATACATTTTGCCAGCTTAAGAATGTAAAAATAGAAGAGGTAGAAACATCTTTTGGATATATCTATATTAAAGGTTCTGGCGAAAAGTATAAATATTCAGATATTGTAAAAGAATATGAAAAGAATTATCAAGAAGGGATGAGTGTATTTGTAAAATACAAATCTCCTGCAAACCCAGCATCTTTTGCCGCATTTTTTGCGGAAGTAGAAGTTGATAAATACACTGGACTAGTAAATATAATAGATAGTCTTGCAGTTCACGACATAGGTAAATCAATCAATCCGATGCTTGTTGAAGGTCAAATTCAAGGGGGTGCACAATTTTCCCTAGGGATGGCACTAATGGAAGATATTGAAATCGATAAACGCGGTAATGTTAAATCAACTAATTTTTCCAAATATCATATTATCAA
>JAPXKQ010000137.1:0-6159 GCA_033809995.1 Tissierellaceae bacterium | reverse complement strand
ATAATAATGCATATTACCATAAATACAGTTCTTGCACACAATGATGCCTTAGCATTAGCAGAAAACATGAGGGAAGCTGGTCAGGGTATGACACTAGGGATACAATCCCTTGAATTAGGGGTCTTTGGAGGTATAATCGTAGGAATTATAGTGGCAGAGCTTCACAATAAATTTTATACCATTGAACTCCCCGATTATTTAGGCTTCTTTGGCGGAACTCGTTTTGTACCAATCATTACCACATTGGTATTTGCATTAGTAGGTCTAGTGTTCCCCATAGTATGGCCACCAATTGGCGGAGGTATTCAAAAAGTAGGCGTTGCAATTTCTAGATTGGGATATTTTGGAACTTTCCTATTTGGATTCTTGGAAAGGTTATTGATACCTTTTGGACTTCATCATATATTAAATGCCATGTTTAGATTTACTCCCGTAGGTGGAGAAATGGTTGTAGGTGGGGAAAGTATCGCTGGAGCTTTAAATATATACTTTGCACAGCTTGCAGATCCAAGTACGGTATCCTTCTCTACAGAAGCTACACGCTTTCTAGCTCAAGGGAAGATACCAGTTATGATGTTTGGGCTACCTGCAGCTGCATTAGCCATGTATAGAACTGCTAAACCTGAAAACAAGCAAAGAATTAAGGGTATATTAACCGCTGGAGCCCTAGCTTCATTTGTTACAGGAATTACAGAACCCCTTGAGTTTTCATTCTTGTTTGTAGCTCCAGTTCTATATCTTCTACATTCAGTATTAGCAGGTCTATCCTTTATGCTAAACCATTTGTTTGGAGTTGCTATTGGTAATACCCAAGGTGGAGTTATAGATCTACTAGTGTTTGGAGCTCTTCAACCAGATACAAAATGGTATATTACACTTTTAATAGGCTTTATCTATTTCTTTGTATATTACTATACTTTTAAGCTAATTATTGAAAAGAAGGACTTAAAAACTCCAGGTAGGGAAGCAGATTTTGCTTTAGATGAAAAAGCTATAGTGTTTGATGATAGTAATATAGATTTAAAAGCTGTAGAAATAATTAAATGCCTAGGTGGAAAAGAAAATATCCAAACCGTTAGCAATTGTATCACCAGACTACGTGTAGTAGTAAAGGATATTAGCCTAGTCAATGAAGATGGATTTAAGAAAACTGGTGCCGCTGGTGTAGTAAAGCCTGGAGAAAATGATATTCAAATCATATATGGGCCTTCAGTTTCTAAAGTAAAAGCATCTGTAGACAAGGAGTTAAAAAGAAATCGATAATTTAAGTTGAATTATATATAAATATGAGGAGGTTATTTCATTGAAAGGATTTAATGTTACGATAGTTGGTGGTGGTAGTACATGGACACCAGGGCTTTTACAAAGTCTATGTAATATGAAGGATCGTTTCCCCTTGAAAAAATTGGTACTATTCGATATAGATGAAAAGCGCCAAGAGGTTATTGGAGAATTTGCAAAGATATTGTTTAAAGAAAATTATCCTGGCTTAGAATTCTATTATACTACTAAAGTTGAAGAGGCTTATATAGATGTAGATTTTGTATTCATGCAGATGAGAACTGGTGGATTAAAGATGCGTGAAAAAGATGAAAAAATCCCTCTAAGCCTTGGCGTTATTGGACAAGAAACCTGTGGACCTGGTGGATTTGCTTATGGTCTTAGATCCATTAGAGATATGATCAAGACCATAGAGGATATCCGTAGATACTCTAAAGATGCTTGGATATTAAACTATACAAATCCAGCTGCCATAGTAGCTGAAGCTACCAATAGGGTATTCCCTGACGACAATAAATTACTAAATATATGTGACCAACCTGTAAATCTTTTAAGATCCTATGCCAAAATATTAGGAATAAAATCCGAAGAAATTGAACCTGTATACTTTGGATTAAATCACTTTGGATGGTTTACCCATCTATATGATAAAAATGGACAGGATTTGCTACCAAAATTGAGAGAAATAATACTTAGAGATGGTTTCAAACCAGTAGATGCAGAACAAAGGGATCAATCCTGGTTAGATACCTATGGAATGGTAAAGGATATGGTCATGGATTTTCCTGATTATCTGCCTAACACTTATTTACAATACTACTATTATCCAGACTATAAACTATCCCATCTAGATCCTAACTATACTAGAGCCAATGAAGTTATGGATGGAAGAGAAAAAAGGATATTTGATGAATGTAGAAGGGTAGCAGAGGTTGGCACCTCTAAGGGATCTGTATTAGTTCACAACGATGCCCATAGTGAATTCATAATTGAACTAGCCGAGTCCATAGCTTACAATAAACAACATATATATATTGTAATAGTTGAAAACAACGGCATCATATCCAATATACAAGACGATGCCATGGTGGAAGTAGCAGCAGTAATGACTTCTCATGGACCTCGTCCTCTATCCGTTGGGAAGATAGGTACCTTCTACAAAGGATTAATGGAAGCTCAACTAGCCTATGAAAAATTAGCTGTAGATGCATATTTTGAAGGTTCCTACGAAAAGGCCCTACAAGCATTGACATTAAACAGGACGGTGGTATCAGCTAAGAAAGCAAGAGAAGTATTAGATGCATTAATTGAGGCCAATAAAGACTACTGGCCAGAACTTAGATAAAATGATAAGGTATGGATAAGTACTTATACTTGTTCATACCTTTTTTAATAAACAATTAGGAGGAAATTAATGTGAAAATCCTTATTGCACCGGATTCTTTTAAAGAGAATTTGTCTGCTAAAGAAGTAGCTCAAGCTATTGAAAGGGGAATCAAAAGAGTAAATGAAAATATACAAACCTCGATAGTACCAATGGCTGATGGGGGTGAAGGTACTGTAGAATCTTTAGTAGAAGCTACAGATGGACAGATTATTAATGTAAAAGTAAAGGATCCTTTTATGAGGGATATAGACTCCTATTACGGGGTACTAGGAGATAGGAAAACTGCCGTAATTGAAATGGCTGCAGCATCTGGATTAGCCCTTTTAGAAAAGGATGAGCGAAATCCAATGGATACTACTAGCTTCGGTACAGGACAACTGATTAAATACGCTATAGAAGAGGGCTACAAGGATATAATAATCGGCATAGGAGGAAGCGCCACCAATGACGGAGGAGCTGGTATGTTAATGGCATTAGGCGCAAAGCTACTAGATGCTAATGGTGAAGATATTGGATTAGGAGCAAAGGGATTAGGGAAACTAAAAAGCATAGATCTTTCCAATTTCCATGAAGACATAAAGGATTGTAATTTTGTGGTGGCCTGTGATGTAGATAATCCCCTAGTAGGTAAAAGGGGGGCATCCTATGTTTTTGGACCTCAAAAAGGAGCCGATGAACATATGGTAAAGATTTTGGATGCTAATCTAGAGAATTTTGGAAAAGTAGTTGAGGATACCCTTGGAATACCCCTACTCCAATATCCAGGAGCTGGTGCCGCTGGAGGTATGGGAGCTGCTCTTTTAGCTTTTTTAGATGCAGAGTTAGAGAGGGGAATCGATATAGTAATAGAAGCTACTCAGCTGGAAAGTAAGATAATGGCTTCAAATCTGGTTATCACTGGGGAAGGTCAGATAGATGGTCAAACCCAATTTGGGAAAACCCCCTATGGAATAGCAACTCTGGCTAAAAAATATAATAAGCCAGTTATTGCTATAGCTGGGGGAATAGGTGAAGATGCCTCTGTGCTATATGAAAAAGGTATAGACAGCATATTCTCCATAGTAAACAAGCCTATGACCCTTGAGGAAGCAATGGCCCACGGGGAATCCTTACTTGAGGATACAGCTGAAAGGATAATAAGGGCTTTGATAGCTATATAGCATTCAACCCTAGATTATGAAACTTATTATGAATTATGTGTAAGCGTACAATAAAATATGTTATAAGATATAAATGCTAAAATAGAAATGTACAAAAGTGCAAAAATAACTATGTACAAAATCCAATAAAAATATACAATTTTATTGGGTGATTAAAAATGAAATATAAATTAGTAATGGACATTGAAATTAATTCAGTGGAAGATTTAAAGAAACTTAGAACGATTGTGGAGGCAAACAACTTGGACAAACCAAATTTCAGTGAGATAGCAAGAAATTTAGGAATTGATAGAAGGACTGCCAAGAAATATTATTTAGGAGATGATAATAAAGAGAGAAAAAAGAAAAAATCTGTAATAGACGAGTACTACAAGATCATAGAAGAATTACTATCTGAAGATTCAACACAGGTATTCTACTACAAGGATCATCTTTTCAGATACTTACAGAGAGAACATGGATTAAATTGTACAAGAAATAATTTTAATCATTACATTTTGAATCATGAAGAATTTGCAAAGTATTTTAGACCAAAAGGTAATTCTAATGCTATTAAATCTGAAAAACCTTTTGGAGAACAAGCTCAGTTTGACTGGAAAGAAAAAATCAATTTTACATTTAAAAATGGAGAAAAGATCATCATTAACGTAGGAAGTTTGATTTTATCTGCATCAAGATTTAAAGTATGGACAATTTATCCATCAGTGAGTTTAGATTGTATTTTAGATTTTTTAGCAAATTCATTTGAAATTATAGGAGGTGTTCCAAAGGAAATATTAATAGATAATGCAACAACAATGATGCTTAAAGCTAGAACCGAGAGTAATGAAGGGATTGTAAACCCTAAGTTCCAACAGTTCGCTGATGATTATGGATTTAAAGTAGTTCCATGTATTGCAGGAAGGCCAAATACAAAATCAAAGGTAGAAAACCCTATGAGGGTTATTGATGAAATAATGGTATATAATGGCACTTTAAATAATCTTGAAGAATTACACGAAAAACTTGAACAAATTACAAATGAGGCAAATTCAAGGATATGCCAAGGTACAGGAGTACCACCTATCCTTGTGTATAAAAAAGAGAAAGAACATCTTTCCCCTCTACCACAAGAAAAAATTTGTTCTTTCTACAAGATTTCCACTATAAAAGTGACAGTCAATCTAAATGCATTATTTCATTATAAGAAAAAAATGTATTCGGTTCCATCAGAATTTATTGGTAAAAAGGTTACAATACAAGTTATAGAAAATAATCTACATGTATATTATAACAAAAAACTGATAGCAGTACATGAAATAGTTGAAAATAAAAAAATTATATATAATGAGCATCATCATTTAGATATGCTAAAACAGACATTTAAAAAGCATGAAGATATTGAGGATTATGCAAAAAAACATTTAAAAGAATTGGAGAAATTTAATGAACAATTATCAGAATTTATGTAATAACTTAAAAGAGCTAAAATTAAATCAAATTGGTATAAATTTAGATGAATATATAGATAAGGTAAATGAGGGTAAAATCAGCGTTGTAGATGCATTATATGAGCTCACATCAAAGGAAATAGAAGTGAAGAATTTTAATGCAATGAATGCAATGGTAAAAGTAGCAGGATTTCCACATCATAAAGAATTGAAAGATTTTGATTTTGACTTTCAGCCAAAAATAAATAAACAACAATTCTTAGACTTTGAGAGTTTAAGATTCTTAGAAAATAACAGCAATATAATATTAATCGGAAATTCTGGAGTTGGAAAAACTCATTTAGCAACCTCTATTGGTATTGCTGCTGCTAAGAAAAGGGTTAGCACCTATTTTATAAAATGTCATGATTTGATAGATCAATTAAAAAAAGCTTATTTAGAAAATAGGTTAGAAACTAGAATAAAGCATTTTGCAAAATATAAGCTCCTTATTATTGATGAAATAGGCTATTTACCTATAGGAGAAGAAGAAGCTAAAATGTTTTTTCAACTAATAGACCGTAGATATGAGAAAAAAAGCACTATTATAACTAGTAATATTAATTTATCTGATTGGTCAGACATCTTTGTAGATAATATGTTAGCAAGTGCCATTCTTGATAGACTAGTTCACCATTCTAGTATTGTAAATATCCTTGGCAGTTCTTACAGGACTGCTGAGGCCCTATCCAAGGTCGGCCAAAAAGATAATTAATTGTACATGAAAATATTTGCACTTTTGTACAAAAAAATATTGACGTTTATACCAGGGGAGGATAATTTTAAAGTCTTGTCCAGACCTCAAGAAATAAATCAGGAAGAAGACCAATCCCAAGGGATGGGAGGTATGAACCTATGAAGA
>JAPXKQ010000136.1:0-6167 GCA_033809995.1 Tissierellaceae bacterium | reverse complement strand
CTCCTCTTCTCCCCATTGTCCAATACCTTAGAACAGCTTTCCCAATCTATATGTTTTACCTCTAATTTTATGCAATGAGCTATATCTATTGCAAATACTAAGGTTTTCCCATATTTTTTTATGTTTTCTTTGTAATATTGTACTATTATTTTGTTTCTCAAGTTGCTATTCGTTATTTTGTTTAGAACATCTTGTCCTAAATCTCCAAATTGTTCTAGATATTTGTAGTCATCTTCTGTAAATTCTGCTTCAAAATCTATTAGCGTTCATCATAATAAGTAATGAATCCAAAAAGTCCTTCTATATCTAGGGGTTTTCTAATTAAAAATGCTGTTTCTGACAGGAAAATTTATATCATTATCCATCAAAATTATCTCTCTTCATTATTAAACTATATTATTTTCTGTATCATATAATATATAACCTATACTCAACAATCTGCTTTTTATCTTATCAAAGTCTTCTCCTAAATTTACGGTTTTTACGTATATATTATTACCAGACATTTTGTATTTACTATCTAAATCATAATTAACTGTTGGGTACAATAACATACCACTTACTTCTCCTTCATATTCTGTATTTTTAACATAGGCAAATATTTGGTATAGATTGCTAGATATTAACGTTTTAGTTTCTGAAAAATTACTCTTGGATAAAGCATTGGCATAGTATTTTGTATCTATTATTAGTTTCTTGCCATTTCCTTCTAATTCTATATCGGTTTTCATTATTGGAAGTAGGTTGTCTCTTGGAGGTTCATCTAATTGCCAGTTGATCCAAGAAGACGATGTCTTTATATCCTTTAATTCATACTTATAAAAGTTCAATATAAACTTTTCATACAATTTTGCCATAGCTCTATCCCTGATAAAAGCAGGAAATTTGCTACTACCTTTTTCTCCCTTAACTATAAGACCAGTATTAATAAGTTCACATACATTAACTATTAGTCGATATTTTTTATTATTTCTATTATAAGCTATACGATTCCAATGAATATTATTCAAATCTATACTATCTACATTTGTAAAATTCCTCAGTAACATTTTAAATTGTTCTCTATACTTTTTATCTACTTCTGGACAAATTAGAAGAATTTCCATTGTAGATTTAATTATTTGATTCATAGTTATATTTTCTGAAAACTTATCATAATCACATACTATTTGCTTTCTTATTAATGTTTGCTTTTTAAGGGTATTATTTAAATTTATTTTGCCTCTAACAAGAGGCAACCTTTCGCTGTAACCTACATATCCCCTTGCAATTCCACTTTTTATAAGTTTAGTGACTTCTTGTATTAAAATAAAAGAAAGAAGATTGTATATATTATTAAAAGCTTCCCTATCTAAGAGGGCTTCATCCTCTTGTTTAAGGGTATTTTCCCAAGCATAACAAAGCATATAATAAATATTTCTTATAGGAATCATATTACCACTCCAATAGCTCTGTCTTCCACTCTATTACCTTGTCAAAATCATCAAACCAGTATTCAGATAATAGTGGTATTATCTCATATTTAATGATATTATTGTAGTCCTCTTCTGTTATAGTTTCCTTATCAATACAAAAATAACTATGTCCAATACGAAAACCTCTACCTAGGGATATATCATTTTCAATAGCTTTATTTAGCCTATTCATTTTATCTATTATTATATTGGATAAATCTCCACTTTTATTTTCTAAATATCCTTTAAAATTCAAATTATCGAAAGCAGGTTCCATATCTACAAAGCAAAATCTCCTTCTCAATGCATAGTCAATCATTGCAAGGCTTCTATCTGCTGTATTCATAGTCCCTATAATATATATATTTTCAGGAATATAAAATTTATTTTCTGAATATGTTAAGGGAATGGCATAATCACTTCCCCTTTTATCTGATTCAATTAACATCATAAGCTCTCCAAATATTTTGCTTATATTTCCCCTATTTATTTCATCTATGATAAAGTAATAGCTTCTGTGGGGATCGTTTAATGCACGCTTACAAAATTGATAAAATATTCCATATTTCAATTTAAAACCTTCTTCAACTGGTCTGTAACCCATGATAAAGTCTTCATAGGTATAGTTTTGATGGAATTGTACCATTTCTATTCTTGAATCATCCTTTTCGCCCATAATAGAATAAGCTATTCTCTTTGCAACAAAGGTTTTGCCAACTCCCGGAGGTCCTTGGAGGATAATATTCTTTTTATATTTTAATAGATTAATTATATTTTCATATTGCTCTTCTTCTATGAATACCTCTTCTAAAAAATCTTCCTTTGTATAAGTTTCATTGGTTTTAGCTCCTATAGTAGGGTTTTGTTCCCTAATAATATCCATTATTATTTCATATTCTTCTTCTGTTAATTTAAAAAGACTCCCTTGGGGATTTTGAAAAAACTCCATATTCTTAAGTTCTTCTATGGAATTTAGGTAGCTATATTCTAATGGTTCTATCAAATTTTCATCTTTTTCAATCCAGATTCTTTCTCCATCATATTCCCCAGAGATATGTCCAATCGCAACTATTGCTTTTACTGGTGTGGACTCGTAACCTATTACAATATCACCCTTTTTTACATCTTCAAAATTTTTATATATTCTTCTCTTATTTCCCCTTTCATTTCTAGATGTATAGCTAATGGATTCTCCTAATTCAATATCGTTAAAACTCCATATTTTAGGATTTGCATTAAGCCACCAATAATTAATATTGTTAACCATATTTTTTGTTTCCTTTTTCATTTCATAAGGTTTTTCTTCTTCTTTTATTTCAGCATACTTTTCTTCTTCCAATTTCCCCACTTCCCAAAACTTCATATCTAATGCCCTATAATTTTTAAATTTACACTTTTCATCACGAAACTTCTTAATTTTTCTAGAATTTTCAATATAGGTTGTAAGTTGATTGGGTCTATTGAAAATTACATCTTCACTTTCTAGTAAAACAGCTGCTTCTATCATAGCATTATTTATTATTGGAAAAACATTTGGTTTTAGGCAATGAAGTACTATAGATGCAGAGGCTGCTTGCATACCCTTTATTCCATTCTTCAATGTTTCCTCGGCTATATTAAAAATCTCTTCATCATCGTCTAGATCTTTTATCCTAATACATAAAGATATAAATTTTTGGGCATTTTGTTTATCAGATTTCCCATTAAAAGTATAAAAGCCAGTTCCAAACATACCAACTGACCAAGTATGTTTATCGCTATTTTCATATAAATGATCCTTGGCTTTTTCTACAACATTATTAAAAATTGATTTCAACCTAATTTTCTCTTCTATAGGCAAATTACTCTCTTCTATTTTTTTTAATCTAAATTCTACTCCACCTTTCCAGGTTCCTACAGCCATAAAATAAAGCATATCTAAATCAGGAATATCTATTCTATGTAAATCAGTATTTGAAAGGGATTCAACCGTTTCCCTTACTAATTCATAGGAACCATCATGTTCATCTGGTATCACATCATCCATGGTCATAATATCCTGAAGTATTTTATTATCCTTAAACTCTAAATATAAATTTAGTGCACTTCTTAGTGTTGCCGTTCCATTATATATATCACCATCTATTGGTATCTTATGTTTAGGAGGGATGCCATCTCTGTATTCTTGTCTTGAATATATAAGCTCTTTTTTAAGATTTTCCAATTTATCTTTAGCATAAATTTCGTCTAAATCACCGTAATAGTTCTCTATTCTTTGACAATTTGATATTCTTGCATTGCAAGTTCTCTGATCGTATTTTTTTATGGTTTTTAACCATCTATAGAATGAATCCCTATTCATATAATCACTCCCTTTTCTTTCTTATATATCTTCTCCTGATTTATAAATATCTTCACTATCTTTTAAAGTTCAGAAATATCTTCTAGGAAATTTTTTAGCATAAAAACCTCCTCGTAATATAATATTACAAAAGAGGTCTAGACTTGTCAATACAGTTTGTAATATTGTTGTTTTTTATTACTCCACGAAAATTTTGTATTTCTAAACTAGATGTTTTTATAGCACAAATACCAATCTACACAATAATAGTCTTCTTCTCCACTTACTCTTCTCAGCAATTCCTCACATGTTTGAGGTACAGGCACTACTACTGGATTACGTTGTACTTGTAATAATACCTGCTACAGTCATACTATACATATTGGCTATACTCATATTCTTGCCTAAATGAGTACTAACCACATTGTTTACTGTTGAATATCTGTTGATAATTATCAGCATCAACCAATACATAGATTTTAATAAGCCAAAAAATAAACGCTAATAAAAAAGGGATGGTCAAACCACCCCTTTACAAATGATTAATCTATTGGTGCTAATTTAGCTGTAAAATGACGAAGTATTTCTGGTTCCCAAACTATCTTATAGCCTTTAATTGAATCCGCTCTTTCTTTTATTGAAATCAAAGCTTCTGCTATAACATCTAAATGGGATTGGGTATATACTCTCCTCGGTATAGCCAGTCTTGTAAACTCAAATTCCGATTCAATTTGTTCTCCTGTATCAGGATCATTTCCTATCATAAAAGAACCTATATCACAAGCTCTAATTCCTGCTTCCTTATATAGTTCTACTGCTAATGCTTGACCTGGGAACTCATAATAAGGTATATGTGGTAGTAGCTTTTTAGCATCTACAAATACTGCATGTCCTCCCACTGGAGATTGATAAGGTATACCTGCTTCATCTAACCTAGCTGCCAAGTACTCCATTTGTCCTATTCTATATTTCAAATAATTATAATCTATTCCTTCTTCTAAACCTATAGCCAATGCTTCTAAATCTCTACCTGCTAATCCACCATAGGAAATGAAACCTTCTAAAGGTATAGTCCTTGCCTTAATTTCTTGAAACAATCCTTCATCCTCTTTAACCCCTATCAATCCACCCATATTCACTATGGCATCTTTTTTAGAACTCATAGTAAACACATCGCCATAGCTAAAAGTTTCAAGGGCTATTTCTCTAATGGATTTATCTTTATAACCTTCTTCTCTTGTCTTTATAAAATATGAGTTTTCTGCAAACCTAGCAGCATCAATTAATAAAGGTATATTATATTCTTTTGCAATTTTTGAAGTTTCCCTAAGATTTGCCATGGATACAGGTTGTCCCCCTGCACTATTATTGGTAATAGTCATTATAATTAATCCAATATTTTCTGCTCCGTATTTTTCTATTAATTTTTTCAGCCTATCTGTATCCATATTCCCTTTGAATGGATAATAAGTTTCCGTATCCAGTGCCTCTGGAACCACACAATCTATAGCCCTTGCCCCTGCTAATTCTACATGAGCTCTAGTAGTATCAAAATGCATATTGGAAATAGCATATTTCCCAGGTCTTAAAAAAATAGGTAATACTACTTTTTCTGCTGCTCTACCTTGATGAACAGGTTGTATATATTTATATCCAAATATGTCTTGAGCAGTACTTATCAATCTCTTATAATTCCTTGAGCCAGAATAAGCTTCATCCCCTACCATCATCCCTGCCCATTGAGCTGTACTCATAGCACCTGTACCACTATCACTTAATAAATCAATATAAACATCTTCTGAATCCAAAGAAAACAAATTATAATTTGCTTCCTCAATTTTTCTTAACCTTTCTTCTGCATTTAAGATTTTTATTGGTTCCACCACTTTGATTTTAAATGGCTCTGCATAATACTTAGGTTTCATACACTCTCCGTTATTAAAAACTAAATTTGAATTTTCGTAAATTTTATGTAATATTAGAAAAATTTAAAGAATTAGCTTTTAATAACGGCTTTCACCACCTTTCATTTTTATTTAATATTTATTTAAATTTAAAAAATCAAATTGATAATAGTTTGAGAAGTGTTTTGCTTATACATTGACTATATCAAATTTTTTAATTTTTTAATATACCCTTTATCCTTTTTTTTGCTTTAACAAACTATATATTTATGTGTTTTAAGTAAACTAAACATTTAATAATTATCTATTTAAAATTATGATTTATGTTAAATAAATGGGTATATGTATATATAATACTACATATTTTTAAAAACAGA
The DNA here is from genome assembly GCA_033809995.1 of Tissierellaceae bacterium. Taxonomy (GTDB): domain Bacteria; phylum Bacillota; class Clostridia; order Tissierellales; family Tissierellaceae; genus Paratissierella. The sequence goes on along the minus strand of JAPXKQ010000136.1, from coordinate 112 downwards.
ACAGGAGGTATATTATGAATGATTTTTTAAAGAAAACCAAATTAAATTTTGTACTTATGGCGATAATATATATTTTATTCGGTCTAATGTTTTTAATCCGCCCTGATATCAC
>JAPXKQ010000135.1:0-6263 GCA_033809995.1 Tissierellaceae bacterium | reverse complement strand
TTCTTCATCCTTAACTTCATTTACTACTTCTTCCCCTTCATTATTTACATCAACATCTTCTTTGTTTTGTTGACATCCAACTAGTACAGACATTGATAGCACAATAACTAAAAATAAAGATAAAAAACGTTTCAATGTTTATCCCTCCTCGTTAATAATTAACCAATACTGCCTGTTCAATTATATCATCAATAAAATAGTTCTATGATTGAATTTGTCTATATGAAGAGATTTAGCTATTGATAGGATTAATATATGGAATGTAAATAAATATAATAACAATTGACATAATTATAAAAACCTTAGTTTAGTAAAAATCCCTTCCACTAAACTAAGGTTTATTTATTGTTATTTTATTCTCATCTTTTCTATTTTTATATCCCTCATAATCTTTTTTACATTACCTATATTTACCTTTCCCGTCTCTTTTTCCATTGCATTAGCTGTACCACATGCAGCTGCTAATCTTAACATGGTCTCGAAATCGTATTTTCTAAGTATGGATACAGCAAATCCTGCTACCATTGAATCTCCCGAACCTACTGGGTTTACAGCATTTACTTTAGGAACCTTAACCTTATAAGCATAGTCCCCAGAAAAGGCCATTGCCCCTTGAGAACCTAGGGAAACTACAACTATATTTATACCCTTATCTAGCAAATGTTTAGCGCCTTCAGCTATTTCATCTTCATTAGAAATAGTATATCCCACAAGTTTTTCAAGCTCTTCTTTGTTTGGCTTTACTAAGAAGGGTGCTCCTTCAATACCTAATTTTAAAGCTTCTCCGCTTGTATCCAGAATAAACTTTTTATCATGCTCCCTGGCAATATCTATCAATTTCCTATAAGTATCTGTTCCCAGCCCTTTAGGCAAGCTACCAGAAGCACATACTATTTCACAGTCCCTTATAGCTTCACTATACATTCCATAAAAATTTCCCATTTCCTTTTCTGAAATATTAGGTCCACCTTCTAGCACTTCCGTTTGACTTTTATCATCAGATAATATAGCAATACAACTTCTAGTTTCGCCATTAATGTCAACAAAATTATGCTGTATATCCATACTATCTAGTTCATCTTTAATATATTCGCCACTTCTACCTCCTAAAAATCCTGTAGCAATTACCGGTTCACCAAAGGATTTAATAACTTTAGTAACATTTATTCCCTTACCTCCGGGAGTATACTGTACTTCCTTAGTTCTAAATATTTCTCCTTTTTCAAAACCATCAACAATATATCTCCTATCAATAGAAGGGTTTAAAGTTATGGTCAAAATCAATTTATGTTACCTCCTTATAATGGATCATTTCTATATTCTATTATTACTTCCACAGATTTTTATTTTATTCATAACTACTTTTTTTACCGCTTCTTTACCAGGAGTTAGATATTTTCGTGGGTCATTGACTGTTGGATTTTCTTCAAAATACTCCTTTACACAACTGGCAAAAGGTATTTTTAATTCGGTGGATATATTGACCTTGCAAATCCCCAATTCTATTGCTTTCCTTATAGCTTCTGAAGGTACTCCTGAAGCCCCATGAAGTACCAAAGGTACATCAATTATTTCTTGAATCTTTTTAAGTCGTTTAAAATCTAATTTAGGCTTTAGCTTGTATACCCCATGAGCTGTACCAATAGCCACTGCAAGGGAATCCACATTGGTCCTTTTTACAAAATCCAATGCCATAGCTGGATCGGTTAACAAAGCATCTTTATCATCCACCATCCTGTCATCTTCCTGTCCACCAACAGTACCTAATTCAGCCTCCACCGCTACACCATAATTCTGGGCATAATCTACTACCTCTTTTGTTATACTTACATTATCCTCATATTCTTTTAATGAAGCATCTATCATAACCGATTTAAAACCAGCATCTATACATTTCTTTAAGAATTCCACGTCTGAACAATGATCTAAATGTAAGGCAATAGGAATGTCATACCTATTAGCACCCACCTTTGCCATTGCCACTAAATAATCCATACCAGCATATTCAATAGTACCTGGAGTAGCAGCGATTATCACAGGAGATTTCATCTCCCATGCTCCCTCTAATACAGCTTGCATAGTCTCTAAATTGTGTATATTAAATGCTGGAACTGCATATTTGTTTTTCTTTGCATCTAATAGTATTTCTTTTGTTGAAATAATATCCATAGTATTCTGTCCTTTCTTTTAAGGGTTATCTCAAATTAAGTTTTTTAATATTTCAATAACCCCATTATCTAAGTTGCTCTTTGCAATAAATCTAGCCTTCTCTTTAACGTCATCAGGAGAATTTTCCATAGCATAACTATAATATGCATAATCAAACATATCAACATCATTATAATAGTCTCCAAAAACCATAGTTTCCTTTTCATCAATCTTAAATTTTTGTTGTAATAATTTAACGGCCTTCCCTTTACTAGCACTATAGTTATATATATCTAGCCATTCTGGTGTAGATATGGTTAATCTAAGCCTATCTTTCCACTTTGGATACAGAAACTTATATGAGTTATTTTCTGGGCCTTCTAAATCATAAATAGAAATTTTAAATATATCATCATTAGCCTTGTTTAAATCCTCTACAATTTTGTAATTATAATAATATTTTTTTGTCTCTTCTAAAAAAGATTTATCTCTTGTATTGAAATATGCTGCATTTTTCCCGCATAATACTGCATTAATATGACTTAATTTGTTTATATCTTCAATAATATCACGAACGTCTTCTTTATCTATTATTGAAGTATAAAGTTCATTTCCATCCATAATTACAAATGAACCATTTTCTGCAATATATGCTACATGATTAGCATAGTTTTCAAAATTGCTATATAACTGCTGATATTGTCTCCCACTTGCAACAGCAAAGATTATACCTAATTCTAGCAATTTATTCAAAACATCGAAAAAACTCTCATCTAGCTTTCCTGAATCGTCCAATAAAGTTCCATCCATATCACATACAATAAGTTTTATCATCTTTCAACTCCTTAAATTTAAATTTTTTCATATTGAGATAAAAAGGGAATCTTATATTAATAGATTCCCTTACTTAATCGTTATATTCCATCCTCATTTAAAGTGGGTTCAATAATTTGGTAAGCATTAACCTTTTCAAATCTAAATGTTGATTTTTTGCTATTATCTACCAACTGATTTGCTATTTCTATAGCTGGTAAAACTTCCACATTTAATATCCCTTCTATAATGGACCCTAGGTTACATCCAACTACTACTTCTATGTGATCTCTATCATTAGCTATTTCTGCCATAACTTTAAATGGTGTTCCACCTAATAAGTCACATATCAATAAAATTTGTTTGTAATCACTTGCTTCAATTATTTTAATTATTTTCTCCTTTAATGTTTTATCAGTATCATTTACCGTAAAGTCTACATAATATACATTGTCATGCTTACCTACAATTAGTTCAATAGCACTTTGAATACCTGTAGCAAAAAAGCCATGTCCTGATATAATAAACAACTTATTCATCTATAATACTCCTAGCAAAGACAATATAATAGATAAAGAGAAAGTAATAACGATTAATAATGTTGGGCTCGCATCTTTTTTTCTTAATAAATTATACATGACTAAAGTATATGCCATAGGTAATAAATTAGGAAATATCATATCAAAGAAATCTTCCTGTATTGAAACTACATTTCCTGCTTTAGTCGTAATTTCAGCTATTACTTCGATATTAACATAAGTTGCTATTAAAGCACCTATTACTGTAATTCCCATGATAGATGCTGCCCTTGAAATTTGTTGAGATTTTTCCTCTACAAAATCTATTGCCTTAACACCTAAGTTGTACCCTGCATGAGCCAAAGGTATTTTTAGCAAGAATACACCCAAATATATAATAAAAAATAGTATAGGCCCTAAAACATTACCTTGTTTTGCAAAAGATGCAGTAATACCAGCTACTATTGGTAATAATGTAAACCAAAATATAGCGTCACCAATTCCAGCTAGTGGTCCAAAAAGTCCAACCTTTAAGCCCTTTATTAATTCTCTATCTTCCCGATTCTCTTCTAATGATAACAACAATCCCATTAAAAAGCTTACAAAAACAGGATGTGTATTAATAAATTCCATATTATCTGTCATTGCATTAGACAAACCTTCTTTGTCATCTTCATATATTTTTTCTAAGCATGGAAGCATAGATAATGTCCATCCTCCAGCTTGCATTCTTTCATAGTTAAAACTAGACTGAAGTAATGTGGACCTGATTCCTAATCTTGAGATATCTTTTTTTGACAACGCTTTTTTAGTTTCTGATTTTTTAGATTCCATCACTATAATCATCTCCTCCCTCTGTACTATTTACAGAGACCTTTGACCCTCTTGAACTGAAAAATTCATAAAGAGCCAAGGCAGTCCCCAATAAGGCAACGGGCAATAGATTAGAAAACTCTACAAAAGATGCAAATAAAAATCCTATAATTAAATATGGAGTGTATTCCTTCCTAAACATTACTCTTAGTAACATACCAAAACCAACAGCTGGTAAAATACCTCCTGCAACTTCTAACCCATGAGTTAACCATTCTGGCATAGCGTATACTAATGTTTTCATTGCATCTTGAGCAACATATGCACTTAAAAATACAATTACACCATAAGTTAAAGCAACAATTATCGTAGGTATAATATTTAATCTAGTAAATGCTTTTGTATCAGCTTCCCTTGCATATCTATCTGCTTTTCCCATGAATAAAGAAAATATCGAATAATAGAATAGTAATATATATTGCATTAAAAAACTAAAAGGTAGTGCTAAACCAATAGCTGTTTCAGGATGCGAACCAGTAGTATAAGCTATAACAGTTGTCATAACACCTGCTAAAACTGGATTTGGTGGTTGTGTTCCACCCGCTGGAGTTAAACCCGCAAAGGCCAATTCTGTTAATCCCCCTGCCAAAAGTCCTAACTTTAAATCCCCTAAAATTAAGCCAGTCAATGTAGATACTATAATAGGCCTAAAAATAAATAATCCTTCCAGCCAAAAGTCAATTCCTACAATGACAGACATTAGAGTTAATAAAAGTCCCTGACCTAATGTAATGCTCTGCATAACTCTTTACCTCCTTAATTTATTTTTTCTTTTATATCTCCAGGAACATCTTGTATAAATACATCTATTCCTTTTGATTCTAAATAACGTAAATCCTCTAAATCTTCATCGTCAACATATACTTTTTTGCTAATTTGTCTTTTACCTTCTGAATAGTGCATATTCCCAACATTTACACTTTTTATTGGAACATTGCCATCTACCAACCTCCTTACTTCTTTCGGAGTTCTGCATATAATAAATATTTTTTGACGTGGTGATGCTTTTTCGATAACATTAATAGTCTTCTCTATAGAAAAAAACCTAATCTCTACACCCTGAGCATCTGCAACCATTTTCATCAATCTCTGTTGAAGCGGATCTTTTGCAACATCATCGTCTGCAACCAATATTAGATTTGCTCCTAATGTCGCTGTCCAAGAAACTCCCACCTGGCCATGAACCAATCTATTATCAATCCTAGTTAATAATATGTTTGGCATAAGATTACCCTCCTTAATTATTTATAATCATAAATAGCTACACCCTTTACTACCCTATTAACAATACCTCTTGGACTTGGATTATCTGGTTCTATGCCTAATTTAATTGAAGTTAACAATGCAAATATTTGAGCGTACAATATATAAACTATAACTGAATAGACATCATACCATGCTTCTTTCTTATTAGTGCTTAAAAACCAATTACTATCTGAATATTTCTTTAACTCTTCATCATAAATTTGTGAAATAGCAATTACTTTATGATTACCAGCATCTTCATAAATTTCTCTTACAATATCTAAATCATACTTCCTTACATATTCATCTGCTGAAATATATACAAATATTAAAGTATCATCATTTACTATAGATTTTGGGCCATGTCTAAATCCTAATACAGTTTCACTGTGAGAAATAATTTTCCCACTAGTCAATTCTAATAACTTTAATGCACTTTCCTTTGAAAGTCCATGTAAACTACCAGAGCCTAAGTACACAACCCTTTCAAAATCGTAATCTAATAGTTTTTCAAGCTCTCGATAACCATTATTTAAAATGTCTTTACCTATATTGACCATTTCTATTACTTGTTTTTTATTATCTTCAAAATTTTCCATATCAAATATAAGTAATGCTGTGAGTGTCATGCAGGTAAAACTACTAGTCATAGCAAAGCCTTTATCA
>JAPXKQ010000134.1:0-6298 GCA_033809995.1 Tissierellaceae bacterium | reverse complement strand
ATTGCTTCTGTTCCAAAGAGAGACTAGACGCCTTAAGAGATGAACAAAAGATAAAAGGTCTAGTCCCTAAATATGATGGCTTTTGTAGAAATATCCCTATGGAAGAAGCAAAAAAGAGAATCGCAAAGGGAGAAGAATATGTAGTAAGGTTAAAACTACCTCATGATAGAGATATTAAATTCAATGATTTAGTAAGAGGAGATATCGTTATAAATACAAATGATATTGACGACCAAGTATTACTTAAATCAGATGGTTTCCCAACATATCATATGGCTGTTGTAGTTGATGACCATTTAATGAATATCACACATATAGTAAGAGGAGAAGAGTGGTTACCTTCCACACCAAAACATATATATCTGTATGAAGCTTTTGGTTGGGAACAGCCAGTATATGTTCATTTGCCAACAGTTTTAAATAATGAAAGAAAAAAACTATCAAAACGTCATGGAGATGTTTCAGTAGAAGACTTTAGAAGCAAAGGCTATCTACCAGAAGGTCTAGTCAATTATTTAGCCTTGGTAGGTTGGAGCCCAGAGGATAATGAAGAAATACTTACTTTAGAAGAAATGGTTGAAAAATTCACATTTGATAGAGTGTCTAAGACAGGTGGAATTTTTGATAGAGATAAGTTAGACTGGGTAAATGGACATTATATAAGAACCTTAGACTTAGAAAAGATTACAGAACTAACTATTCCATTTCTTAAAGAAGCTAATTTCATAGATGATAAATTTGTAGAAGAAAATAAAGAATGGTTAAATGTTTTAGTAGATACAGTTAGAGAAAGCATGTCTACATTGGCTGATATAGTTGAAAAGGTTGATTTTATCTTTAGAGATGATATTGAGATTGTAGAAGAAGATGCAAAGGAAATAATCAGTGGGGAACAAGTCCCAGTTCTTATGAATGCAATAGTTGAAGAACTTAATAATATTGATAAAATAGATTTAGAATATGCTAAGACATTTATGAAGACAATCCAAAAAGCTACAGGTATAAAAGGTAAAAATTTATTTATGCCAACAAGGGTAGCTTTAACAGGTGTTGCTCATGGACCAGAGATGGTAAATATAATTTATTTACTTGGAAAAGAAAAAATAATTAAAAGAGTTAATAAAGTACTTCAAAGATAATGCCTTGGGGCTTAGCCCCACGGCATTAATTAAAAATTAAAAGATAAGAATTAATAATGAAAATTCATATGATATATTTAAATACATCATTAGTCTTTAATCCTTAATCTCTAATCTTTAATTATGAATCTTTATTATTTAATTTTTAATCCTTAATTCTTAATTCCAATAAAGGGAGGGGATACAAGTGAAGTTGTATAATTCATTAACTAGAAAAAAAGAAGAGTTTATACCAGTAACGGAAGGTCATGTGCATATGTACAATTGCGGACCTACTGTATATAACTACATTCATGTGGGGAACGCCAGACCGTTGGTTATATTTGATACCCTAAGAAGATTTTTTATCTATAAAGGTTATGATGTAAAGTTTGTAGTTAATTTTACAGATATTGATGACAAGATGATAAAAAAGGCTAATGAAGAAGGTACTACAGTAAAGGCTATAGCAGAAAGATATATTGAAGCCTTTATGGAGGATGCTGAGGGTTTAAATCTCTATGATTATGAAACACTAAACCCTAGGGCCACACACTTTATACCACAAATAATTGAGTTTATAGAGGACTTAATAGAAAAAGGTGCTGCTTATGACGTAAATGGTAATGTGTATTTTAACATAGCTAGTGCAAATGATTATGGTAAATTATCCAAGAAAAATATTGAAGATTTGATAAGTGGGGCAAGAGTGGATATAAATGAAGAAAAAAGAAATCCTATGGATTTTGCTCTTTGGAAAAAGGAAAAAGAGGGTGAACCTTCATGGGATAGTCCATGGGGTAAAGGTAGACCAGGATGGCATATTGAGTGTTCTGTAATGGCAAAAACCCTATTGGGTGAAACTATAGATATACATTCAGGTGGAGAAGACCTTCAATTTCCTCACCACGAAAATGAAATAGCACAATCAGAAACACATAACAACAAGCCATTTGCAAATTATTGGCTTCATAATGGTATGATTACGGTAGACAATCAGAAAATGTCTAAGTCATTAGGCAATTTCTTTACTATTAAAGAAGTAAGTAAAGAATATGATCTAGAGGTATTAAGATTTTTCCTTTTATCAGCCCATTATAGATCACCTATAAATTTTAGCAGAGATGTAATGAATCAAACTCAAAATGGTTTAGAAAGATTATATAATAGTAAAAAGAATTTAGAATATTTATTAGAAAAATCTCAGATGCGTGAAATAGATGAAAATGAAAGAAAATTAATTGATGAGATTAATGAATTTAAAAACAAATTTATTGAAAGTATGGAAGATGATATAAATACAGCGGATGCTATAGCTGCATTGTTCGAATTAACAAAGTTATATAATACGAGTATTACTGAAGAGTCTTCTAAGAAATTGGTTGAATATGCCTATAATACAATGATGGAATTGGCAAATGTATTAGGTATATTAAAAAGACAAGATGAAATTTTAGAATCAGAAATTTTGGAACTAATAGAGAAAAGAACTGAGGCAAGAAAAAATAAGGATTATAAATTATCCGATGAAATTAGGGATATTCTAAAGGAAAAGGGTATAATCTTAGAGGATACTAAAGACGGGGTTAAATGGAAAAGGGTATAATATGGAAAACAACAATATGTTTAGAAGTATAAATGGAAATTTAAGTAGGGAGGATATTTTAATGTTATCCCCCCTACAACTTGCTTATGTAGGAGATGCAGTTTATGAACTGCTGGTAAGGACTTACCTTTTAAATATTGGACTAAATGTAAATGAACTTCATAAGTTAACTATAAAGTATGTTAAAGCCAAAGCACAAGCTGATATAGTCCATTTTATTGAAGAAACATTGTCTGATGAAGAAAAATCCTACATAAAAAAAGGTAGAAACGCCAAAACTCATTCTTCACCTAAAAATGCTGATATACTAGATTATAAATACGCAACAGGTTTTGAATGTTTATTTGGATACCTATATTTAACTGGTCAAGATTTACGTATCAGAGAGATTTTTGACCAAATAATGTCACTTAATATCAACTAAGAAAGTGGGGATAATATGTTAAAGGTAGAATTACTTAGGTACACACCAGATGGGGAAAAACTTGTAGCATCTGCGGCCAAGCTATGCTACTCACCCGTTGGAATTAGCGAGATTGAAGAAGGGCTAGATGATGAAAAATTGCATAAATTTTTGAATTTATTGATGGATTTAGGACATGAAAGCCCAATTGAACATGTTTCTTTCACCTTCGGAGTTGAAGGAGTATCAAGAACCCTAACTCATCAGCTAGTAAGACATAGGATTGCTAGTTATTCTCAACAATCTCAAAGATATGTAAGATTAAATCAATTTGAATATATTATTCCTCCTGCAATAGGTAATAATAAAGAAGCAAGGGAAATTTTTATCAAAGCAATGGAAGAGGATCAAAAAAATTATGATAAGATATCTAGCCTTATTTTTGAAGACCATTTTAACAGATATATAAATGAAGGGTTAAAAGAAAAAGATGCGAGAATGAAGGCGGAAAAGGAAGCAATTGAGGATGCTAGATATGTATTTCCAAATGCATGTGAGACTAAAATAGTATTTACTATGAATGCAAGGTCTCTAATGAATTTCTTTAATTTAAGATGTTGCAATAGAGCTCAATGGGAAATAAGAGAATTGGCGACGCAAATGCTTAAAGAAGTAAGAAAAGTATATCCAATATTATTCAAAAATGCAGGACCAAATTGTATTAAAGGCCCCTGCCCAGAAGGAACTATGACATGTGGAAAGATTGTGGAAGTTAGAGAGAAGTTTAGAAACATTTAAAAATTAAAAATTAAAAGATAAAAATTAAAAATGAATGATAAAAACAGAAAAATTATTAATTTTTAATTCTTAATTCTTAATTATCTACGGAGGAGATTAAGTATGAACGAACAATATGTAGTAGGTAGAAACCCAGTTTTAGAATTACTAAAATCTGATAAACAAATAGATAAATTATATGTACTAAAAGGAGATTTACAAGGTTCTATAAATAAAATAATTGGAATTGCTAAATCTAGAAATATAATAATTCAACAAGTGGACAAAGCAAAGCTGGACTCCATGGCAAATGGAAATGCACATCAGGGTGTAGCAGCTTTAGTCACTGGATATGAATATTCCACTATAGATAAAATCTTAAATAAAGCTAAAAGTAGAAATGAGGACCCTTTTATTATAGTACTTGATGGAATAGAGGACACACACAATTTAGGAGCAATTGTAAGAACTGCCGAATGTGCTGGAGTACACGGTATTATTATACCAAAAAGAAGAGCAGCTATGGTAAATCAGACGGTGTACAAGAGTTCTGCAGGGGCAGTTGAACACATGCTAATTGCAAATGTTAACAATATATCCAATGCAATAGATGAATTGAAGAAAAATGGTCTATGGATATATGGTGCAGATATAGATGGCAAGGAGTATTATTTCAATACAAAGTTTTCAGGACCAATAGGATTAGTCATAGGAAATGAAGGAAAAGGGCTTTCAAGATTGGTCAAGGAAAAATGTGATGTCTTAATTAAAATCCCTATGTTAGGTAAGATCTCTTCATTAAATGCTTCAGCAGCTGCTTCGATATTGATATATGAGATAGTGAAACAAAGTTATGAAAAAGGCGAATAAACAAAAAGAATATTTATTTGTTGATGGATACAACATAATTAATGCCTGGGAAAATTTAAAGAAGAAGGCATCCATTAGCCTTGAAGAAGCTAGAGGAGAGCTATTAGAAATTTTATCAGAATATCATCATTATTCTGGTATTGAAATAATAGTTGTATTTGACGCACATTTAGTTAAAGGAAATAATGGTACTGAAGATTTTTATAACGGGGTTAAAATCATATATACGAAGGAGAATGAAACAGCTGATAATTATATAGAAAGAACATTAGATTCCATCGGAAGGATAAAAAGAGTAAGGGTTGCCACTTCCGATCGCTTAGAACAACAAATTATACTATCCCGTGGAGGTACGCGGATATCTGCAAGAGAATTAGAAGTAGAAATATATAATGAGCAAAGAATGGTAAAGCGAAGGAGGAAAAATAACAATCAAAAGAACAATATGCAAATAGGGGGCTTGGATGAAAAAAATTTATACAAGCTTAAGGATTGGAATAAATTAGGTAATTGAACTTGACTAAATACTTCCAATTTCTTATAATTAAAGTGATTGTAAAGATGGAGGGGTTCTAATGGTTTTTGAATTGTATGATGACTGTAATTTATATAAGTTTGAAACCATGGAGGATGAAGAAATAGTCCAAATGGCTAATTCGGATTGTCCCTTAGCTTTAGAATATTTGATAAATAAATATAAAAATTTCGTTCGTTCAAAAGCAAGGTCATATTTCTTAATCGGGGCAGATAGGGATGATATCATCCAAGAAGGAATGATTGGTTTATTTAAAGCAATTAGAGATTATGATAAGGAGAGACTCACCTCTTTTAAATCATTTGCAGAAATTTGTATAACAAGACAAATAATCACAGCTATCAAATCTGCAACTAGACAAAAACATATTCCATTAAATTCATATGTCTCCCTAAACAAACCAATTTATGAGGAAGAATCAGAAAGGACATTAATTGAATTTATTTCTGGTAATAAAGTTGATGATCCTATGGAGCTATTTATTGGTAGAGAAGATATGGTAATGATGGAAGGCAAAATTGGTGAAATCTTAAGCAAGCTTGAGATTGATGTACTTATGTTGTACATAGAAGGTAAAACTTATCAGGAAATTGCCATGGATTTAAACAGAGAAGTTAAGAGTGTAGACAATGCCCTTCAAAGAGTAAAAAGGAAACTTGAAAGAAATTTCATAATTAAAAACAGTTAGTATTGACATCCGAGACGATTAATAGTAAAATATTTTACTGTAAGCCCACGTAGCTCAGTCGGCAGAGCACTTGCATGGTAAGCAAGAGGTCACCGGTTCGATTCCGGTCGTGGGCTCCATATTCAAAGTTTATAAGAAACACCCGGATGAGTTTTCTTATGTTAATATTATTTTTAAGGAGGAATTTAAAAATGGCAAAGGCAAAATTTGAAAGAACTAAACCTCACGTAAACATAGGAACTATAGGTCACGTTGACCATGGTAAGACAACATTAACAGCAGCAATTACATTTGTATTGAA
>JAPXKQ010000133.1:0-6411 GCA_033809995.1 Tissierellaceae bacterium | reverse complement strand
GGTATTACTACTTTTCTTAAGGCATAAAAAGGGGTAGCTCCCAAATCCATTGCCGCTTCTGCTAGATGCTTATTCATCTGTCTAAGTTTAGGCAATACAGATAATATTACATAAGGTATGGAGAAGGTTATATGGGATAATAGCATTGTTATAAATCCAAATTCTAGATTCATGAATCTAAATAAGGTCATCAAAGATACAGCGGTTACTATATCTGGATTTAATACAGGTAAATAATTTAAGTTTAATACTATTTTCTTGCTAATACCAGGCATACCATATATGCCTATAGCTGCAAATGTACCTATTATGGTAGATAAAACTGACGATAAAATTGCAATAATCAGAGTATAATATAAAGCCATTAATATTTCCTCATTTTTAAACAGTTCTATATACCATTTAATTGTAAATCCACTCCATACTCCTCTAGATCTAGAATTATTAAAAGAAAATACTATTAATACAATAATTGGTGCATATAAAAATAAGAATATTAAAAAGGTATATAGCCTTTTAATTCCCCTATTTACCACAGGCCTCCACCTCCTCCTTCTTTGTCTTCATCAAATTTAGCCGTTATCGCCATAGTAATTAATATAAATACCATCATGATTATGGATATAGCTGAACCAAAATGCCAATCTCCAGTTCCTAAAAATTGTTGCTCCACTAGATTCCCTATTAGCATGTATTGGCCTCCCCCTAACAATCTTGAAATTACAAAGGTACTAACTGCAGGCATAAACACCATAGTAATTCCAGTAATTATACCAGGAATACTCAAGGGAAAAATTATCCTTGTAAACACCTTCATCTTCCCTGCCCCTAAATCTTCTGCTGCTTCAATTAAACTTTTATCAATCTTTATCAATACTGAGTATATAGGTAATACCATAAAAGGCAAAAAATTATACACCATACCTAATAAAACTGCACCATCGTTATATATTAAATTTAAAGGTTCAAATCCTAATTTAACCAATATATAATTTATAAATCCATTTTTCCCTAATAAAGTTAACCATGCATAGGTTCTTAAAAGAAAATTCATCCACATAGGTATAACAAATAATAGTATCATTGCATTTCGCTTCTTTACATTTTCCTTAGATATTATCATAGCCATAGGATATCCTAGAACTAGAGTAACAGCCGTGGACTTCAAAGCAAGACTTATAGATCTCCACAATACATCTATATATATAGGATCTAGAAATTTTTTAAAATTATCTAATGTAAATTGAATATTCCTTATATCCCCTTCCCCAGTAGTTAGAGAATATACAAGTATTAAAGCCAATGGAACTATTATAAAAATAATCATCCAGAGGATATATGGATAGGCAATCCATTTTGTCTTCATTCATCCATCACCTTCTTCATTATGTGAATATTTTCAGGAATTACACTCATACCTATTTCAGTACCCACAGGTTTCATAATAGTGCTATGAATCATCCATTCAATTTCTCCATCTTGTACCATTATTTCATAATGAACTCCCTTAAAGGTAACAGAAGTAATCTTTCCTTTTATTTGTCCTTCTTCTGGTGAGGTTATCTCCAAATCCTCTGGCCTAATTACTACATCTACAATTTCTTTCTTATCAAAACCTTTGTCTACACAAGGAAATATTCTTCCAGTAAATTCTACAACATAGTCCTCGTGCATAATCCCATCAACAATATTGCTTTCCCCTATAAATTTAGCTACAAAAGCATTATTGGGTTCATTATATATATCAATTGGAGTACCAATCTGTTGAATAATTCCCTTATCCATTACTACCACCGTATCAGACATAGTAAGGGCTTCCTCTTGATCATGAGTTACATATATGAAAGTAATTCCCACTCTTTGTTGCATTCTCTTAAGCTCAGTTTGCATCTCTTTTCTCAGTTTTAAATCTAAAGCACCTAAAGGCTCATCTAATAACAATACCTTAGGTTCATTCACTAAGGCTCTAGCAATGGCAACTCTCTGTTGTTGTCCACCACTTAGAGAATCTATAGTTCTATTTTCAAAACCTTCAAGATTTACTAATCTTAACATCTCTTTCACTCTTACTTTTATTTCATCCTTTGGCATCTTTTTTATCTTCAAGCCAAAAGCTATATTGTCAAATACATCCATATGGGGGAATAAGGCATATTTCTGAAAAACAGTATTTATTTGTCTCTCATAGGGAGGTAGATTAGTAATATCCTTTCCCTCAAAGATTACTCGCCCTTCCGTAGGCTGCTCAAATCCTCCAATTATCCTAAGGGTAGTAGTCTTTCCACAGCCGCTTGGCCCTAATAATGTCAAAAACTCATTTTTTCTAATATATAGATTAATATCATTTAGAACTTGAACTCCATTGTATTCCTTTGATATGTTTTTTAGGTCAATAGCATTTGCTTTTTCCACATCACAACCCCCCTTAATACTATATTAAAAACTTGGCGGTGTACTCACCCATATAACCCTAGCTACAGTTTTCCCTGCATTGGATATATAATGGTTAGCATTTGCTTTAAAATAGAAGTTTTCTCCTTTTCTAACCTTTTGCTTTTCATTGCCAAAATGAATGAAAATATTGCCATTTATTACATATCCAAACTCTTCACCTTCATGAGGTGAGTCCTCTTTAGTTCTCCCTCCAACTTCTAATTCAACAAGAATTGGTTCCATTAAATTTTTTTGAGCATTAGGAATAACCCAACTTAATTTGTAGTTTAAATCTTCATTTTCTGTAACAAAGGCATCCTCTTTGGTAAATACTATTTGTTCATCCTCCATTTCGCTAAAGAAATCCTTTAAATTTGTTCCTAATCCATCTAATATGTCTACTAAAGTTGCAATTGAAGGTGAGGTTAAATCCCTTTCTACTTGAGATATGAACCCCTTTGTAAGCTCACATCTATCTGCTAACTCTTCTTGAGTCAAAGAGTTTTTGATTCTCAGACGCCTTATTTTCTCACCAATTTTCACCTTTATCCTCCTAACAGTTATTTGTATTATATTAAACTATATGTTTATAATTACTAAACTTTTCTTTTAACTACTCCATTATAAGCAAAAATATTATATAATGTCAATAGAATTCGTAAAAATATTTTTCTTTACACTCTATATATTATACAAGCTTTAAAGGAATATGTAATTTTATCAAGTTTAATATATAAATCTTTTTACTTAATATAAAAAACAGTTATATAATTAATAGAAATAAAAAAAGCTGGGTACCCAGCTTTTTTATAATAATTATTTACTTGCAGCTTTTGCCTTCTTTTTCTCTTTCTTCTCTAAATGTTTATCCCACAATTCATCTGCTACAGGAGCCCATTTTTCAGCAACAGGTTCAGTCTTAGCAGTCAAATCTCTTACATCTTCTCTATCTATTGGTTGAGTAGAATAAGCTCCTGAAACCTCTACCATTTCTCTAATCTTTTCAGGATTATCTAATACAGGACATGGTCTTAGATGGTTTTCATTAAATGGTTGATTTTTCTTATATTCCATAAATAATGGAGA
Organism: Tissierellaceae bacterium; assembly: GCA_033809995.1. Taxonomy (GTDB): domain Bacteria; phylum Bacillota; class Clostridia; order Tissierellales; family Tissierellaceae; genus Paratissierella. The sequence goes on along the minus strand of JAPXKQ010000133.1, from coordinate 2,892 downwards.
TTGTAATGCTTCTATCAAGCTTACATCCTTAATATTTACATTAGAATAATGTACAAAAGCACAAGGTTCCACATCTCCATTAGCATTTATATGAAGATATCTTCTCCCTCCAGCTATACAACCATTAACATATTCTCCATCATTCCAGAAATCAAGTAAGAATATTGGTTTTTTAGATCTTAAATCCCTTACTTGGTAATACATATATTTTCTTTGCTCTGGAGTTGCAATTAAATCGGTAACTGCATCTTTACCAATAGGCATATAAGTGAAGTACCAACCAAACATACAACCTTTATCTATTAAGAAATCTATATATTCTTCATCAGCTACAGCCTCTGTATTATACCTATGATAGCAAGTTGAAAAACCAAATATTACTCCTTCTTTTTTCAATAAATCCATTGCTTCCATAACCTTTTCATAGGTACCTTCTCCCCTTCTCATATCCGTATCTTCTTCATAACCTTCCACACTAATAGCTAATCCAAAATTACCCAATTCTCCAAGTTTCTTTGCAAATTCTTCATCTACTAAAGTAGCATTGGTAAAGGATAGGAATGAACAGTCGCTATGTTTTTCTGCTAACTTAATTAAATCATTCTTCCTTACTAACGGTTCACCACCAGAGAATATATACATATATATTCCTAATTCCTTGCCTTCTCTTATAATCCTATCTAATAAGTCATAGCTTAATGAATCAGTTTTATCATATTCCGAAGCCCAGCATCCAGTACATTTCAAGTTACAAGCGCTTGTTGGGTCCATAAGTATTGCCCATGGTACATTACAGTTGTATTTTTCTTTAGCTTTATCTTGAATAGGGATGCCAATTATACCAGAATTTACCATGTAGTTTATCAAAAACTTTCTTTGGGAAGCAGGAGATAGCTCATTAAAATACCTTTCCATAAGTTTATACCAGTTACTATCAGGATTTTCAACTATATTTCTAAATGTTTTAACATGTTTTTTATGATTATCCCTTGTAACTAGCTTATCAGCCCAATCCAATAGTTTAGGCATGTTTCCCATTGGGTTTTTCTCAATATATTTTAACCCTTCATTTATCACTGCAGTACTAACTAACTGTTTCATACTTGCCATAAAAATCCCCCCTTAATTTAAATTTTTAATCCATCAATTAATAAATTTAAAGACTCAACTTTGACTTTTAAATCATCTCTATTAGAAACTTTCTTAATAGTAAAAGTTTCAATAAATGTACAGATAGTTTCTAGAAAACTATTACTATCTACTGGCTTAATCTCTTTTTTTTCAATAGCTTGCTTAATAAAATCTTCGATTGTGTTTTTTAATCGTTGAATATCATCTTTTAATTTTTCCAATACTTCGTTTTTTTCTCTATTAAGTATAAGTAAAGTCTCTAAAAGTAATATAAAAGTATTATTATCCTCCTGTCCTTCAGTCAATTGATGTATTACCTGTTTTAATTTTTCTGTAAAAGATAATTCTTCATTGGCTACTATTACTTCAACCTGTGTTTGCATCTCTTCTAAAGTACTTCCTATAGTATGGTAGAATATTTCATCTTTATTTTTAAAATATTGATAAATGGTTGTTCTGCCCATTCCGCATTTTTTCGATATATGAGAAAGACTAGTGTTATGGTACCCACGTTTTGCAAATACTATTTTTGCCTTCTCTATTATTTCTTTCTTTTTTTCCTCATAATCTACAATTTTTGGCAACTTATTGCTATCCCCCTTTCAATATGATAAAAATTGCCTTTTAGTATATTTTATACTTATTCGACACATATGTCAATATAAAATATCATTTTTTACCATTTCCTTCTCTAATCAATATAATGTAACTTCATAGTTCCAATGGCATTTTCAACTAATTTTTCTATATTCAAATTTTCTTCTGATTTTTCTATATTTTCTAATTTAGGCCTTGTTACTGGATGTTTTGGTAAAAATAAAGTACAACAATCTTCATAAGGGAGTATAGAAGTTTCATAAGTACCTATTTCTTTCGCTAAATCAATTATATCCACCTTATCAAATCCAATTAAAGGTCTTAATATTGGTATATCAACTACGGCATTTATAACGGATATTCCATTTATAGTTTGGGAAGCAACTTGCCCTAAATTTTCTCCTGTAATAAGAGCATCAATACGGTTTTCTTTAGCTATTTTCTCAGCTATTCTCATCATAAATCTTCTAGATATTATGGTCATTTCATCTTCAGGACATTTAGCGTTTATTTCTTTTTGTATCTCCAATATATTTACACTATATAGTTTTATTGGGCCAGCGTACAAGCTTAATATTTCAGCTAAATTCTTAACCTTTTCTTCCGCCCTTTCACTGGTAAAAGGATAACTATGGTAATGAACTCCACTTATTTCAACTCCACGTTTTGCCATCATAAATCCAGCTACTGGACTATCAATCCCTCCAGATAACAAAAGTAATCCTTGCCCATTAGTACCTACTGGAAGACCTCCGTATCCCTTTATCTTGTCTATATATATATAACAATTTTCCTTTATATCTATATATAAATATACTTCTGGGTTGTGTACATCTACACTTAAAGCGTTAAATTCTTTTAATATCGTAGCTCCTATTTCTCTTGATACTTCTGGAGATTTTACGGGAAAACTTTTATCTACCCTATTGGTACTTACCTTAAAAGTATTTATAGTTTCTTTGGATAATTTTTCCTCCATTATTTTTATTGAAGCTTTTTCAATTTGTTCCATATCTTTATCTACTCTAATACAAGGACTTATATAAACTAAACCAAATATTTTTTTTAATTTATTGATTATATAATCAAAATCTTCCTCCTGTGCTTCAATATAAAATTTCCCTTGTTCTTTATATATCCTTTCATAATCTATGTCCTTTATGG
>JAPXKQ010000132.1:0-6453 GCA_033809995.1 Tissierellaceae bacterium | reverse complement strand
AAAGAAGGACTTGCAGAAGCTTGCAGGTATTAGTTCTGCTACGATAACAAAGCTTGGTAAAAATGAAAATGTTAGTACAGAAATAATACAAAAAATCTGTATAGCGTTAAAATGCGACGTCTGTGATATCATGGAAATGGATGATACCAAACGGAGTTAATGCTTGTTTCACAACATGATAACTAGGGAAGTGAATGCCTAGCCAACCATTGCAGATATCGGGAGGGCTACATTGGAGAAATTCTATTCCTAAAGAGATTGATGATAATAAAACTCAGAAAGATATTGCTCAAGTATTAAGCGTTTTATTAATTATAATTATGATTTAAAATTGATGTTTTTTTAAGAGAATGATTTTCAAATCAATATTGGATAAAAAGCAGAATTAATATTAGACGTTACTTAGGAGGTAAATAAAAATGAAAACCTTATTTGAAGCTTGTAAGCCAAGGGAAAGTGTATTTGATGAGACAAAAAGAGACGATACACTTGACCTAAGTAATTTACTGGACGGTTCCATAGACGGCAAGCAATTTTTTGAAGAAACTTTTATTACAGAAGGAATGGAACTATTATTTGATACTGCATTTAAGAGATTTGAAGGGAAAGCATCAAGTGGTCTGGTTAAACTAACTCAAGCTATGGGCGGGGGAAAAACGCACAATATGGTTGCACTTGGAGTCCTCGCGAAAAACAAAGAGATAAGAAAAAGTATTTTAAATGGTAAGTATGCCAATGTAGATTCAGACATAAGAGTAGTAGCTTATACAGGAAGGGAAAGTTATTTAGAATTCGGAATATGGGGAGAAATAGCAGAACAACTTGGTAAAAAAGAGTTGTTTAATACCTTTTATACACCTTTAATGGCTCCAGGACAATCCGCTTGGATTAACTTACTTAAAAGTGATACTCCAACTTTAATTTTACTTGATGAGCTTCCACCTTATCTACAAAATGCAAAAACAATACCGGTAGGAACAGGTACAGTAGCAGATATTACAACGACAGCTCTTGCAAATTTGTTTAATGCAGTAGGCAAAGCAGAACTTTATAATGTTTGTATTGTTGTCTCTGACTTACAAGCTACATATGAAGAAGGCTCCCAACTTTTACAAAAATCTTTTAAGGAACTTGAAAATGAAATTGAGCGTTCCGCAATCAATATCGAACCAGTAGGGGCTAATACTGATGACCTTTATAACATCTTGAGAACAAGATTATTTGAAAAAGTAGGAAAAAAAGAAGATATCGATAAAATTGCAATGGAATATAGAAGAGCAGTTGTTGAAGCAAGGCAAATGGGATATACAAACTATTCTCCTGAGGAAATAGTAAAAGGTATTTATACATCCTATCCTTTTCATCCGTCAATTAGGGATTTATTTGCAAGATTTAAGGAGAATCCAGGATTCCAGCAGACAAGAGGGTTTATTAGACTAACGAGAATGATGGTAAGGGACCTTTATAGTGGTGATATAAAAGCTAAAAATAGATATTTAATTAATGCTTTTGACATGAATTTAAATGATAAAGAATTAATGCCAATGGTAAAGTCTATAAAACCAAGGTTATCGAATGCAATATCCCATGACATTGCGAATCAAGGGATGTCTGTTGCAGAGATAATGGATGAACAAGCAAAAAGTACAGATATGGAAGACTTAAGTAAATTAATTTTAGTATCTTCTCTTGCTAATGTGACTAATGCAATTATAGGTTTATCCATACAAGAGCTGATAGGATATATGGCAGAGCCAGGTAGAGATATTACAAGACTTAAGTCAGCCTTAGAAGAATATAAGGTTAAGGCTTGGTACCTATATACAGATAAAAATGAAAGATTATTTTTTAAAGATATAAAAAATGTAAATGCAGAGCTTTTAGATTTAGTAAATACTTATTCTTATGAAGTAGCTAAGCAAAAAATCAAGGATATATTAAAAGATAAATTTAGGCCTAAGTTATCAGATTGTTATCAAGAAGTATTAGTTTTCCCATCTATTGAAGAAATTGAATTAAAAAAAGATAAAATTACCCTAATACTTACAGAGCCATATCCAGGAAATAAAGGTTTAAATCCAGATATTGAGAAGTTTTTTGAGGATACTACCTACAAAAATAGAGTTATGTTTCTTTCTGGACAGCGTTCTTCTATGGAAGGACTAATAAATATAGCAAAACAGTATAAGGCTATGGAAACTATTATTTACCGTATGAACAATGAGGAAAAGTTACCAGAAAACGACCCACAATATCAACAAGCATTAGATTTGTTTGATAAGGTTAATCTTCAACTACTGCAAGCTACAAGGGAAACTTTCGTAACATTACATTATCCTAAGCGTAGAGGTCTTACGAATGATGATTTTGAAATGAAGTTTAACGAAAATAATTATGATGTTGAAGACCAAATTAGAGACCTACTTATTAAGGTCATGAAATTTACTAAGCAAACGGATACTGAAGAGTTTAGAGGAATGTTTGAAGATAGGATTTTCACTCAAAGGCAAATGACATGGAATAACTTAAAAGAGAGAGTAGCTACTATTACAGCATGGCCATGGCATAACCCAAGAGCATTAGAAGATTTAAGAGACGACATGTTGAGAAAGGGGATTTGGATAGAAACGGGAGGATATTTAGATAAAGAGCCCCCAGCTCCAGAAACATCTGTATTTGTTAGAGAAATAGGCGAAGATAAAAATACAGGTGAAGTTACTTTGAAGATACAACCTCAGAATGGAGATACGATACACTATGAAATCAATGGGGATGCTACAGAAGCTTCAATGGTAGTTGAGGATATTCATAATTTTAAAACAAAAGAATTAAAGTTATCATTTTTATGTGTAGATAGTACAGGAAAAAATACTACAGGTCCAGTAGAATACTGGACAAGAAAGATTAATCTACAACACAAAATTTATGACAAGGATGGAAAATCCAATGTAGAACTTAAAGCTACATCACCAAATGTTACTATCAGATATACAACTGATGGATCTAACCCTAAAGAAAGCGGAGGAGTATATGAGGAAAGTTTTATTATTCCTGAAGGAACTAAGTTTATTCAAGCCATCGCTTTTAATGAAAGTCTTGGGGTTTATTCAGATGTAATGCAAATAGAAGTAAAAGAGAAAAAGTTTGAAATAGATAAAGAGAAACCTGTCCATCTAATAGAGCCAATAGTATCTAATAATACAACTGAAACATTTAATGTGATAGAAAAGTTAAGTAAATATGATTTATCTGTTTCAGGTGTAACTATTGGAATAACAGAAAAAGGTAGTGGTTCAAATACAGGATTTATAGAGTTAACTATGGGGGATTTTGATATTAAAAAACCTGAAAACCTTGTGGAAGAACTAAAGGGCCTTATTGATAAGTTCTTTGATGATAAGAGTTTTGAAACTCACATTACAATCAACAAAGTAATTTTTGATAGTGGACAGGTGTTTGAAGAGTGGGTATCAGACAATAAAGAGATAATAGAGCAATACAAGAACAAGATTGTGCAATAGACAGTAGGAGGTTTTAAGTAATGTCTAAAATCCAAGCATTAGGTTTTGGATATATTCCAGAGGAAACGAAGCATCATTTTTTAGTTGTAATTCCAAGAAGTCAAAATCAAAAAATTACAGTTTATGAACGATTTGACTGGGATGATTCTGAGGTTCAACAAAGTGATATAGATTATAAATCGCTAAAGGTCAGAATAGACAAACATAAATGGGGTTTAGTAAAAGATGCTTTACAGCAAGAGTTTAACAATACTTTAAAGGAAAATAATATACTTGTAGGAAGATTTAAGATAGGGGAAGTACCAATAGACAGGCTTTTGGGAAAAGAAATGGTACTCTTGTTATGGGCAATAGAAGATTCGGACCCTAAATTAATACCTGTAGCCATAAAGAATTGGCTGGGTCTTAGCAGAGAAGAACGCTGGTGGCTTTTTACCATGACAAATGCAGTGACAGGTCAAGCTGATGATAAAAGAGGGTGGCGGAAGGCAATCAGATATGCACTTACAGAAAATCCAATAGATGATGAAAAACATAAGCAATTAAACATATTGGATTTGTTTAGTTAAGTTTACAATCGAAGGAGGGGGCAAATTGTTAGATTATAGCAGGTCTTTTATAGAAATGCAGTTTCCAGTATCTAAGGTATCGAAGGAAAGTTATAAAGAAAGAAAAGCTAACTTAGGACAAACTCTTACGGGACTTGGTAAATGGTGGGGGAGGAAACCTCTTATACTCGTAAGAGCTACACTCCTTGGGGTTCTTATGCCTGTATCAGATAATCCTGTAAAAGATAGAGAAATATTTTTAAAAATACTGACAATGGATGATGAAGGCTTATATCTTAGAAAGTCTAAAAACTTGATCATGAAAGAACTATATTCAATACTTAATAAAAAAGAAAGAGCAAAGTATTTTGATTCTGAATCAACAGAAGAGAAACCTAAGTACATACAAGGCTTATCTATGGAAGAAAGGGAAGAACTTCAAAAATTAGCATTTAATAGACTGACTTATGATGAAAAGTTAGTTTATTGTGACAGACCAGAACATGTAAAAAATCTTACAGAAAATGCTTGGAAAGAAATAAATGAGCATTTAGGGACTAATGCTTCTTCGCTACAAGAGCTAATTAAGGAATTAGGAGAAAAGCGATATGGTCATACGCCAAGGGTAGGGGATTGTTTTACAGGAGGAGGAAGCATACCTTTTGAGGCTGCCAGGATGGGGGCAGATGTTTATGCTTCTGATTTAAATCCTGTAGCATCACTACTTACCTGGGCATCGCTAAATATAGCAGGAGCATCGGATGAAGAAGTAGAAAAATTAAGAGAATTTCAAGAAAAGGTATATAAGGAAGTAGACAAGCAGATTGTTGAGTGGAAAATTGAGCATAATGAAAAAGGACATAGGGCAGATTCTTATCTTTATTGTAATGAAACCATATGTCCAGAATGTGGATACAAAGTACCCTTAGCCCCATCTTGGGTCATTGGAAAAGGAACAAAAACAGTAGCAATACTAAAAGATAATGGTATAGATGGATTTGATATTGATATAGTACAAGATGCTACAAAAGAACAGTTTAAGGAATCAGACAAGAATATAACCATTAGAAACAACAAAGTTTATTGTCCACACTGTGAAATGGAGACACCCATGTATGCTATTAGAGGAGATAGCAAAGACTCTGAAGGTAATACTATTTATGGGCTAAGAAAATGGGAAAAGAATGAGTTTATACCACGAAAAGATGATGTTTTTCAAGAAAGATTATACGCCATAAGATATGTAAAAAACTATATAGACGAAAAAGGAAAGCTAAAGACAGAAAGGTATTATACAGCACCTACTAAAGAGGACTTAGATAGAGAAAAAAGGGTAATTGATTTATTAACTGAAAGATTTAATGAATGGCAAGAAAAGGGATACATTCCTGATATGATGATAGAAGAAGGAGACAAAACTGACGAACCTATAAGGACAAGAGGATGGCAATACTGGCATCAATTATTTAATCCAAGACAATTGTTGGTTAGTGGATTGGTTAATAAGATTGTAATCGAGTTATCCAGTAATAAGAATGAGAATGTCATTGGATTGTTAGGGTTAAATAAAATTACAGATTGGAATTCTAAACTATGCATATGGAATGTTGGTTCTGGGACTGAGAAGACACAAAATACTTTTACAACTCAAGCATTAAATACTCTCTATAATTATGGTGCAAGAGGTTTTTTAATGTATCAATCAAATTGGTTTATGAATTTGAATAATTATCCGAATGAAGGCAATAAAATCATTCAAACAATAGATGCAAGAAATATAGATAAATTATGTGATATATGGATAACAGACCCGCCATATGCAGATGCAGTTAATTATCACGAGCTTACAGAGTTTTTCTTGGCATGGGATAAAAGGCTAATTCAAAATGCTTTTCCAGAGTGGTACACAGATTCAAAGAGAGTCCTCGCAGTAAGAGGTGTAGGACAAAGCTTTAATGAAAGTATGATAGAAATATATAAAAATTTATCTAATCATATGCCTGATAATGGTACACAGGTAGTTATGTTTACCCACCAAGATGTAAAGGTTTGGTCAGAACTTGCCATGATACTTTGGTCGGCAGGGTTAAGGGTTACATCTGCCTGGACCATATCTACTGAAACAGAATCTGGTGGCCTTAAGCAAGGGAATTATGTTTCAGGAACAGTCATACTAAGTCTTAGAAAACAGACATCTGAAGAAAAAATCTATAGAGATGAATTATACGATGAAATCAAAGATGAGGTAGAATCAATAATAGATTCTATGAAGGATTTAAATGATAAAGAAGACCCAGACTTTAACGACGCAGATTTTCTTCTTGCTTCATATGCAGCTGCCCTTAAAGTTATAACGACTTATAAGAACATTGAAGGTATAGACA
>JAPXKQ010000131.1:0-6552 GCA_033809995.1 Tissierellaceae bacterium | reverse complement strand
GTGCTGGTCTATGTATATAGTACCCCTGAGCATTTTCACATCCTAGATCCCTTAACAATTCATATTGTTCCTTTGTCTCAATGCCTTCAGCTATAACCTTTAATCCTAAAGCCTTTGCCATTTGGATTACACTTATTACTACTTCCTTTGTATCATTATCCTTATCAATATTCATAATAAAAGTTCTATCGAGTTTTAAATAGTCTATCTGTAAATCCTTAAGTCTAGCTAAAGACGAATAGCCTGTCCCAAAATCATCTATGGCAATTTCTACACCTAATCTTTTTAACTCCATAATATTTCTTTTAATATCATTTAAATCTTCAACAAAACCTGTTTCAGTAAGTTCCAGTATCAATTCATTGCTACCCACGTTGTATTCTTCTAGCTTATTTCGAATTACACTTACTAAATCTTCAGACCTAAATGATTTGGCAGATATATTTATACCTATTTTAGGAATATCAAGTCCCATCTTATTCCATTGGCTTTTTTGTCTCAAAGCTTCATTTATTACAAAATCTCTAATTTCTAATATTAGGCTAGTCTTTTCAATAACAGGTATAAAGTTCATGGGTGGGATATATCCTTTTTGTGGATGATACCATCTTATCAAGGATTCTGCACTATGAAACTTCTCACTAGTGGTTTCTTTTATTAGCTGATAATTTAGCGTAAATTCTTTATTTGTAATTGCCCTTTTAACATCATTTAAAAGAGAGAGACTGTCAACAAACTGCCTTTGGATTTCCTCATTAAAATAACAATAATTTGCTTTATTATTAATCTTGCAATATTCCATAGAGATATTGGCATTCTTTAATAAAGAGATATAATCATTGCCGTCCTTAGGCATCAATGCAACTCCAACGGTAGTTGATATATAGAATTTTTGATTTTCAAATTCCCATGGTTTTTTTATATTTTCTTGTATATTTCTTACAATCATATCAACTTCATTCTTAGACTCTACATTACATAAAATTATTGCAAATTCATCATCACTAATCCTAGAAATTAGATGTTTGTTCCCCAATAAACCTTTCAATGTTTCAGCAATATGTATCAATAGACTATCCCCCGCATGATGGCCTAAAGTATCATTAACATATTTAAAATTATCTATATCAATATATAAAAGTGCATATTTCCAGTTTTGACCTTGTGTTTTTAATAAATTTTCAAATTTCCCTTCAAAGTACCTTCTATTTGGTAATCCTGTCAAAGTATCGTATGTGCCAAGTAATTTGATAGTCTTTTCAAGTTGTTTAGTTTCTGTGATATCCATACCAACAGCTATAAAGCCTTCTATTTCACCAGTTTTATTTTTTAACTGACTTATATTTAATAATAAAATCCTTTCTTCTTGATTGCCATCTATCATTAACACTTCTATATTTGATATGGTTCCACTAGATTTAATATGCTCCCTTAAATTGTTAAATTCATAGTTACACACATCACAAAAAAATGCATTTGCATTTTTTCCTATAACATCTCTAGATGTAAAATTTGTTAAAGTATAAAAATAAGGATTAGCATTTGTTATATTGCAATCTAAATCAAAATTGATAATAATCAGGGAAGAATTATCGATTACCTTATATAATAAGGATTGGTGTTTATATAAATCATTTTTTGTTTCGTTAAGTATATGATTTTTAATATTTAAAGTTCTATCCAGTTTAATTATCTTGTTCATACTACGGTATACTAAAACATATATCATTGTGGAGGTTAAGATTACAAATACTAATCCGTTATAAGTATAAATTAGCCTAAAATCGGCAGTATTTTCTCCAATAAAATTAAAATATATTGTATCAGAGATTATAATCCATAAAAAACTGGCTATGAAGAATAAAGCAGAAATTCGTAATGCCTCATTATGTGGTGTAGATTTATTGGTATGATGTATTAGCTTGTCCTTTTTCAATTTTTATAACCTCCGAGTGTGTAATATTGTGTCATTACTACAAATTATAACATAATCCTACATTATTTGGAATAAACAAAAATACACCCAAGAGTATAATCTCAGATGTACTTTTGGATATTATTATATGCAATGCACAATTATCTTCAATTCACAGTTCACAATTCACAATTGAAAGGCGTAAGCCGTCATCCTTAGTGTGCGAAGGATCTCTATTGTCTTTGATATACAAAATATTATGGAATTCATTGCGAATGCCCTAACCCGATTTATGTAAATACATCATAAATCGGGTTAGGGCATCTTCGGATGACACCTATGGTATTGTCATTTCGACCGCAATGGAGGGATCCCCTCTTTTGACTTTAATTGTCAACTGTCCACTGTCAATTGTCACTTTCTTTACCTATTACCTATTACCTATTACCTCTTACCTGTTAATTATTAATTGGATTTCGCTTCCCCTAAATATGCCTCCTTAACCTTATCATTGTGAAGAAGTTCTTCTCCCTTACCCTCTAATACCAATGAGCCAGTCTCCAAAACATATCCATAGTCAGCTATTTCCAAGGCCTTTTTAGCGTTTTGTTCAACTAAAAGAATTGTATTTCCTTGCCTATGGATTTCTTTAATAATTTCAAATATATCTCTAACCAATAATGGAGCCAATCCCAAAGATGGCTCATCCAACATAAGCACCTTTGGTTTCACCATCAAAGCTCTGCCCACTGCTAGCATCTGCTGTTCCCCACCTGATAGTGTTCCCGCTTTTTGCCAGCTTCTTTCTTTAAGTATAGGAAACAGTTCATATACCCTCTTCATTTCAATATCTATGGCGCCTCTATCATTAATAGTATAAGCACCAAGGATTAGATTTTCTTCTACAGTAAGATTAGCAAAAACTCTTCTTCCTTCAGGACAAAGTGCAATTCCCCTCTTTACTATGTCCATAGTATTAAGATTGGTTAAATCCTCTCCATCGTACTTTACAGTACCTTCAGCCTTTTTTACAAGGTTCATTATAGCTCTAAGGGTAGAGGACTTACCTGCTCCATTGGCACCAATTAGTGTTACTATCTTGTTTTCCTCTATATTTAAGTTGATGCCTCTTAATGCCTTTATGCCCCCATAGCTAACATGTAGATTGTTGATAGTAAGCATCATTCCACCCCCAAGTAAGCTTCAACAACCCTTTGGTCATTTTGAATCTCCAAAGGATTACCCTCTGCTATTAAAGTCCCATGGTCCAGAACATAAATCTTATCACATATCCCCATTACAACCTCCATATGGTGCTCAATAAGGAATATAGTAAGTTTAAATTCATCCTTTATATCCATAATGAATTCCATTAAATCCTGGGTCTCTTGAGGGTTCATGCCAGCGGCAGGCTCATCTAATAATAAAAGTTTTGGGTCTGTTGCCAAGGCTCTGGCTATTTCAAGCCTTCTTTGTTTCCCATAGGGAAGTGAAAAGGCCTTCTCATCTCTTTCTTCATATAATCCTACCTTTTCAAGAAGATATTTTGACTTTTCAAGTGCTGCTCTTTCTTCACTTGTATAATGTGGTAATCTTAATACTGAAGAAAACACACCTGATTTAAGTCTAAGATGGTTGCCTATAAACACATTATCAAGAACAGATAATTCCCTAAATAGCCTAATATTTTGGAAAGTTCGACATATACCCAATTTTGCTATTTGGTCAGGTCTTAGACCTGTAATATCTTGAGAAAACCCATCTGCCTCATAGATTATTTTCCCCAATGTTGGCTTATAAACACCCGTTACCATATTGAATACAGTAGTTTTACCAGCGCCATTGGGACCTATAAGTCCAACAATCTCCCCTTCAGAGATTGTTGCATTGAACTGATTTACAGCTACAACTCCACCAAATCTCATAGTTATATTGTCAATTTCTAACATATCTTCCCCTCACTTTCTGCAGGGTAGATTTAAATACATTATCCTTTTTAAATATTACTACAATCATTAAAATCAAAGAAAATACTACCATTCTTAAGCCAGGTAATGCATCTGTTTGTATAAAACCAAGATTAATAGGTTCATCTAGAAATCTTAAAGCTTCCATTGCAATAGTAATTACAATTGCAGATACAACAGTACCATTTATATTGCCCATTCCCCCTAAAACTACAATTAGAAGGATATTGAAGGTCAATGCAAATTTAAATAAACCTGGGTCTATGGTTCCGATGGATACAGCCAATAGCCCTCCGCCAATTCCTGCTAAAAAGGATCCTAGGGTAAAGCTTAAAACTTTATGTTTAAATAGATTGACTCCCATGCTTCTAGCAGCAATTTCATCTTCTCTAATAGCCTTCAAAGCCTTGCCATAGCTTCCCTTCATTAGAAACTTCATCAATAATATGGTGAAAATAGCAAAACTCCATGCCCACAATAAATGTGTCTTTGGTGGAATACCTTTCAAACCCAATGCACCATTAGTGATAGTCTGTGTATTTACAAATACAATTCTAATTATTTCTGAAAATCCTAGTGTTGCTATAGCCAAATAGTCATCTGTAAGCTTTAAAACGGGAGCACCTATTAAAAATCCGAACAATGCAGCTAATAATCCCCCCAATAATAAAGCAAAGATAAACCATAAACCTTGATTCAATGCTTGGAACCACATACTCTCCGCAAATGGCAAAAACGCAAATTCTGGCATCTTAATATTCAATAGTGCAGGAATCATAGGTTTCATATAAAAATTCATTTCTTTCATTTGGGGTGTCATGGTAAGTATAGCCACAGTATATGCCCCTATTGCCATAAAACCAGCATGTCCAAGGGAAAATAGCCCTGTAAAACCGTTGATTAAATTCATACTCAAACCTAGGATAACATATATCGCACAAAGATTAATGATTCTTATTTGATAGCTATCTAAAAATATATTTAACACAATTAAGAGAACCAGTGTTAACCCGATCAATATTATTGATTTGATTAAATTATTGTTTTTCATAGGCTACACCTTCTCTGCTTGTTTTTCTCCCATTAAACCTGTTGGTTTAATAAGAAGTATTATAATCAATAAAACAAATGCAAATGCATCCCTATAGCCTGTTAGATTAGGCAAAAATGCTATTAGAAGAATTTCACCTAGTCCTAATATAAATCCACCTATTACAGCCCCAGTAATATTGCCAATTCCACCGATTACTGCAGCTATAAAACATTTAAGTCCCGGTACGACTCCCATTAATGGCATAAGCTGAGGGTATTTAACTCCCCACATTATTCCCCCGACAGCTGCTAAGAAGGAACCTAAAAAGAATGTAATGGATATAATTCCATTGATATTTATCCCCATTAAGCTAGCTGTTTCAAAGTCCTTTGAGAGTGCTCTCATTGCCATACCAGTCTTGGTCTTTTGGATTATAAATGTTAAGGCAAACAATAAGATAATAGTTATAATTGGTATCACTATTGAAACTACAGCGATTGAAACTCCACTTGAAGCTTTTCCTACAGTTATTGTCTTACTTAAAACATCAGGGATAGGGAAAGCCTTTGGCCTTCCCCCAAATACCAATATTCCAAGATTTTGCAAAAGGAAAGATGCACCTATTGCTGAAATTAGAACTGTAATTCTTGGTGATTCCCTTAGAGGTTTATAAGCAAGCCTTTCTAGAAGAAGTCCCAATAGTCCAGTAATCACAGGAGCTAATAAAAATACTAACCACCAGGGTAAAGGTGTATAAAGAATACCATAGTAGGTCAGATAAGCCCCTATCATAAATATATCTCCATGAGCGAAATTTATAAGTCTCAATATACCATATACCATTGTATATCCTATAGCTATTAATGCATAAAGACTGCCTAGGGAAGTACCATTTGCCAAGTGCTGCATAAACTCAGAAATGCTCATTATATATACCCCCATTCATTCAATTGACAATTGACAATGTACAATGCACAATGTTTTCAATTCACAATTCACAGTTCACAGTTCACAATTAAAAAGATAATTAAAAATTGAGAATTAAAAAAGTTAAGAACGAAGAACTAAGACCTAAGAGTTAAGAACTACAGCGTAGCTGTCATCCTGAAGAATGAAGGATCTCAGTTGCTTTCATACTAAAAATAACATGGGATTCTTCGCAGACTCAGAATGACGGCTTACGCCTTTTAATTGTGATTTGTGCATTGTTTTAAATTGTTCTTTGTTAATTGTTCTTGAAATTGTTCTTTGTTAATTGTTCTTGAAATTGTTCTTTGTTAATTGTTCTTTGTTAATTGTCTATGGTTCTACTGTTGTTAAATATACAAATTTACCGCCTTCAACCCTATTGATAACTGCGGATTTAACTGCGTCTCCGTTTTCGTCAAGGGTAATATTGCCTGTTGCTCCAACAAATCCGTTAGTCTTAGCAATCTCATCTCTAATCTTTACAGAATCAACTGAATTAGCCTTTTCAATTGCATCAATTATTACCAAATAAGCATCATATCCCAATGCTGCAAATGCATTAGCATCTTCTTTATATTTTTCCTTATATTCTGCTAAGAATGTCTTTGATGTTTCAGTAACTGGTGCTTCAGCTGTAAAGTGTGTTGAGAATACTGCCCCTTCAACAT
>JAPXKQ010000130.1:0-6603 GCA_033809995.1 Tissierellaceae bacterium | reverse complement strand
ATATGAAATGGGTAAAGAGATGTTCTCAATGCTTAATGAAGTAGAGAATAAAACAATTGTACCGCTTATTGCATCAATACCAACAATTACAGAATTTGGGATGGCTAGTTTATTACCTAATGGCAATACAAAACTCATCATCAATGAAGAGAATGACACGATTAAAATAATGGATGGAAACTTTAATTATCCATTAAATAATAAATCTGAACGCATAAGGTTTTTCTTAGAAATATCTTGTGGCAACGGAGTAGTTAAAAACTTAAATGAAATTATAGATATTCCAATTAATAGTTTAAAGAGTGAATTTGAAAGTAAGGATAGAATATTAATCTTTTCGAATGAAATTGATGAGGCTGGTCACATTGAAGATAGCAGTATCCAAATGTTTCCTGGATTACTCAATAAGATAAATAGTGCAATAAAAAAGTTAGTGCAGATTGATATCGAAAAGATAGTTGTTGTTGCTGACCATGGCTTCATATTAACTTCTGGATTAGAAGAATGGATGAAAGTCGATATTCCAAAAGATATGGACAATATTGTGAAAAAACGAAGATATACTATTACAAGAAATAGAGTAGAAGGAAATTATATAACTAAAAGTGCTTATTCTGTAAACTATAATGGAGATCTTTATTTTAATTTTCCAAGAGGAATAAATGTATTTCCAGTTAGTGGGGGAATTAAATTTCACCATGGAGGAATATCGCTTCAAGAATTGTTAGTACCTGTAATAGTTATAGAGAAAAAAGACGAAAAAGTTATAGAGGTATATAATCCTGAAGTTATAGAACAAATTAGTTTAGTGGATATTGGATTAGATATAGATTTTACGCAAAATAAGGTAAAAGATATTCCTATATCAGTTAAAGAACAAATAAAAGACTATATAGATAATAGTAATTTAAATAAAAAAGAGAAAAAGGTTTTGGAATTATTCTTAAAAGCATCTTCTTATACAGATTCTGAGATACAAGAAATATGTAAAGAGGACGGTATTAAGTTTGTATCTCAATCAGTAATGGCATTTATGCAGGAGTTCATATCCAAACTTAATAAAGAAGGATATGATTGGATAGGGTTCAAAGTTGTCGGTATGTCAACATATGAGTACTATCTGAAATAGAGGGAGGTTATTAGATGGATATAAACATAGGGCAACAAATTTTAAGGGCCTTACACAATGGTAGTGTCCCAGCATATGAAAGTGCAAAATATATTATGTGCGGTCATGAAGAAGAAAGGGATGCAATATTAGAAGATTTGAACTATATAAAATTCAAGCCGAATGGGAATGCACATTCGGGATTCAAAATGATATATGGACCATATGGAAGTGGCAAGTCTTTCTTATGTGAAGTCTTAAAAGAGGAAGCATTAAAGTACAATTTTGTTGTTTCAGAGATAGTAATATCCAAAAATACTCAATTACATAATTTCGAAATTATATATAATAAATTAATGGTTGGAATGCGTACAAATGAATTTAGAGAATTCTCTGCATTTAGAATAATAATTGAAAGTTGGATCGAAAGAGAAAAATCTGAGATTATAAGAAAATATAATTTAAATCCAGATGACAATGAAGAGGATGAAGAAAAACTAATAGCAAGGCTTAAAGATAAGGTAACGTTAGAACTTGCAAAAGCGAACACAACTAATGTTTCAATTGTTAATGCAATTGTTTCATTTTGCGAAGGACTTTTGAGCGGTGATAATAATTTAGTACAAAAAGCACTTGCTTGGTTTGCTGGTGATACAAATATACCTTCTGATATTAAAAAGAGTATAGGAGTTAAAGGAATAGTAGATAAGGGAAATGTATTTGAATTTCTTAAAACATTGCTTTATATAATAGAAAAATCAGGGTATGCTGGTTTGTTTGTAATAATAGATGAAGTTGAGACTGTAAGAAAAGAAAGGAAAGACATAAGGTATCAGGCTTATGAAAATTTAAGATTGCTTATCGATATGGTTAGTAAAGATAACCTACCCGGTTGCTACCTTCTATTTACCGGTACAGATGAATTAATAGAAGATGAAGAAAAGGGCATAAAAGAACATGACGCTTTATATACAAGAATAGAACCAATTAAATTAGGTGATATCCGAATACTAGAACAACCTCTTATTAAATTAACAAGATTTAATACAAGGCAATTAATTGAAATTTCTAAGAAGGTTAGGTATATTCATGGAGTTGTTTATGAATGGAACCCTGAGGATAAAATATCAGATGAGTTTATCCAAGAATATGTCCAAAGATTTACCAATGCATTTGGAAGAGAAGTAAGTATATTGCCCAGGACTTTTTTGCGAAATTTTGTATTTATTTTAGAGGCAGCAAAAAAAGAACCTATGAGTAAAATAAAAGCACTTTTAAATATTAGTAAAGAGCAGGTAGAAGAAGTTAACAAGCAGATAGAATTATATGGTAGAGAAGTCGCTATGGAGATGGAGTTATAATGGAATCTAGTTATTTTTTATTAGATGAAAAAATTCAAAATGGAATCAAAGATATTCTAAAGTGGGGAAGTCTAACACCTATACAAGAAGAGACTATTCCATGCATTCTTAATGGAGATAACTGTATCTTAATAGCACAAACTGCTGGAGGAAAAACAGAAGCAGCATTTTTGCCTATTATATCTGAAATCTACCAAGAAAAATTAAAGCCAATTTCTGTAATTTATATATCTCCTATTAGGGCACTCCTTAATAATCAAGAATTTAGATTAAAAAGACTTGGTAAAATCGCAAACATCGATGCATTTAAATGGCATGGAGAAGTTGATTATAGTGATAAGAGAAAATTTAAAATAGAACCTAAGCATATAATAGCAACGACTCCGGAATCACTAGAGGTTATACTCATGTCAGATTCCTATGCTTCAGAAGAATTATTTTCAAATATAAGATTTATAGTAATAGATGAGGTACATTATTTCGCAGAAAACTATAGAGGGGCTCAACTGTTAAGTATTATTGAAAGGATACAAACTTACTCTAAGTATGATATTCAGCGGATAGGCTTATCTGCGACCGTAGGTAATCCAGATGAGATTTTAGATTGGATTTCTGGGTCTAGCAAAAGAAAGAAATCTGTTATTAAACCAGAAAGTAAAGGGAAAAAATCTAAAATATTAATTAGATACTTCGATGAATTCAGTGAAGATACGGTTAGTTGTCTCCTACCTCAGTTAAGAGGCAAAAAGGCATTATTTTTTTGTAATAGTAGAACCAATAGTGAAATGATGTCTAGAATATTAAAGAATTTGAATATAAATGCAAAGGTTCATCATTCTTCAGTTAGTAAGAACTTAAGAGAAATATCAGAGGATAAACTAAAAAATACTCCGGGGGAAATGTGTTTATGTTGCACCTCTACTATGGAATTAGGTATAGATGTAGGTGAACTAGATGTAGTTATGCAATTAAACAGCCCTTCAACAGTGGCATCATTTAGACAAAGAATGGGGAGAACAGGCAGAAGGGAAGGAACCATATCACATTATGAGTTTTGTGTGGATGAAGAATTTTATTTAATAAATGCTATTGCTATTGTTGAATTAGCAAGAGAAAAATGGGTGGAGTCTGCTTTAATTCCATCAGCGGCATATACTGTATTATTTCAGCAAATATTTTCTATGATACAACAAAAATTTGGTTTAAGGCATTCATACCTAAAAGAGATAGTAGAAAAATCAAATTCATTCAGAAATATAAATGAGGAGAAATTATTAAACTTTATTCAATACCTTATAGAAAAGGAGTATTTAGAATTTAGCAATGGGGAATATTTACTAGGCAAAGAAATTGAAAAAGAATACGGTTATAATTTTTTAATGAACTTTATATCTATATTTGAAACTATACCTGAATTTTCAATAATATATAAAAATAAAGAGATAGGAACTTTACAATCTTGGTTTGTTTATTCACTGCTAAAGGAAAACAAGACATCTAATTTTATATTGGCAGGAAATACATGGCGAATAGATAAGATAGACTATGATAAATACAGAATATATGTACAAATATCTAAAGACGGTGGACTTGCAGTATGGCTTGGCAGCGGAATGGTAGTATCTTATGAAATAGCCAAACAAATGCTAAAAGTGCTTAATAGTAGCAGTGATTATCCATACATCGATATGAAATCTAAATCGGTATTGAAGAGTGTGCGATTAGAGCATTCCGCACTCTCTATTGATTTAGATGAAATTCTTATAGATGTGGTCAAGGATGGATTTGATATATATACATATGCAGGACACAAGGTGAATTTTACTCTTGGATTAATAATTCAACATGAGTTTGGGCTTGAGTTTAGTGTTTCTTATAATAAACTTAAGGTTAGAAAAGCGGAAAAAAATATTAGTGAAAAACATATTTTAGATTTATTCAATAGATTTAAAACAGATACAGATAGATTAGAAGAAATTATTGAGAAGGCACTAATATCTTCCAATTTCGAAGGCCATTCTAAATTTTATAAGCACTTACCTAAATTTGCACAAATTGAAGTTCTAAAATATGAATTAGTAGATATAAAAAACACAGAAAAAGTTTTAAAAGAATCCAAAATAAATATTGAGAATATATATGATAGGTTATAAATTATAAAATTTTTATGAATAAAGGGGGAGGTTTAATGCCTATATTTAAAAATTTGAAAGAATTAGAGAATTATTTAAAGAAAAACCCTCAAATTGTACTTGAGCAGAATATAGGTAAAATAATTGAATATGAATGCCCTGTATGCAAATCGAAACAAAAGATAGAAATCACTTCCGCAAATAAAGGAAAGTGTAAAAATTGTAGCCGAGAGATTGAGATTACCTTGGTAATAGAATAAACATTGTTCCAGTAATTATTTGTTTATTGCAGTATAAGTAAAAATCAAAGTCAAAGGCAATTTGCCCTTGGCTTTTTATTTTTTGTTGTAGATGTAAAATAAAAGGATGAAAAATTATAGTTCCATGCAACAAACAGATATCAAGTCTAGAAGTTATAAGAAAGTGATGGTACACTGTATACGCTTTAAACAAATTAGAAAACAGGAGGGAATATTATGCATGAAATTAAGAATTTAGATGCTTTAGAACTATCCGAGTCACTATTAGATACTTATAAATGCGTTCATGGTTTTGATTTAATGGCCATTTTATATCACTAATGCCAACAAAACATTATTATTATTTAGCCTATAAACATAGGGACAGTCTTGATGAACACAGGCTTTTCAAATTTGTTGAAGTCAAGGAATCATATGAAGAAGGTGAAATTTATAATGTTTTACTGGAGATTAGAAAAGAGTATGGTCATGACCATGAAAATAGTGAATATGATGAGGATTACAAGGAACTAATAGATTATCTGATAAGTAGAGGTGATAAGGGGATTTAGGAAAATTGTTCAAAATATTGCTGCCAAAAAATTTGACAGAATGAGTAGTTTGAAATATCATTATAAGTGATAATAAAATAATCTTAAATCAAAGTAAACTAACATAGCAAATTTGCCCGGAAAAGTGGGTTTTGCCGTGTTAGTTTTTTTGTTTATTTAGAAAGGAGAGATGTTTTTATGAGTAATGTTAATGTTTATGAAAGTGAATTTTGTAATAAGATTGTTGCCAGAGTAAAATACAATGAAAAATTAGATTACTGGAATGGACGCAACTGGGGTAATGGAGGATTAGGAATGCATAAAGGCATTACTAGGTTAAAGGACGGCAGGTTTGTTATTATTATAGGTTCTCAAATTCAAGGCTCAAAAGACTATGCCTATATAGTAAGTAAAGAAGAGGCATTACAGGAAGTTTTAGAGTCAGGTAATGTGGAACTATTAGAAGAGCAAAAATTTGCTGAACTAAAAACTCTGTATGAGAAATTATGTGAATTAGAAGAAATTGATGAGGCAGAAACTACTGCAGAGTAATGAAAAGGATATAAAGCGTTGTGTAGAAGGAGTCGGGCTATAAGCCTAGGCTCCTTTTTAAATTACAACTGCTTTTGTAGATTACCCTAATTAATATTTGTAATACTTAGTTTACAAGGAGATTGGGCTAAAAATTTTTTCAACATAATATAAATTATGCTGCCAAAGGCCCTGACTTTTATTAAAAAACGCGGTAACATCTATCTATAAATTCAACATAATTTATAGGAATTTAGAAGTATGATTGGCAACATAATTTATGGAGGTGAAATTTTGTTAGAAGAATTTAGAGAGTACTTAACATTGCAAGGAAAAAGCGAAAATACTATCAATAGTTATTATTTGCATATGAAAGGTTACTATCAATGGTATTTGGAGTCCTTTGGCAGAGAATGTTCGGTGCTGTACCGGGAAAACATCTTAGATTATATCAGTTATCTTCGTAATATTAAAAAAGATACAGGAAGAACTATAAATTGTAAGATTAGTGCATTAATAAAGTTTAATGAGTTCTTGATTGAGAAAGGAATACAACAGGAACAAGTAGTTTCAAAGAAGGATAATATTAAGGTTCAGCAAACATATGCAAACCCTTCGGATATAACTAAACAGGAAGTAGATGCTTTTAGACAACAACTATTACAAGATGGACATCGAGAT
>JAPXKQ010000129.1:0-6610 GCA_033809995.1 Tissierellaceae bacterium | reverse complement strand
TTGTTCAATCCTTAAAATATAAAGACCATATATCCAAGGAAGAGCTAAAAAGCATAGTGGATAAAGAGATATTAGATATTTCAGAAGATATATATAAAATTGCAAATGAACATTTTGAAAATTTAAAAGCTAATTTTTATTATTGTATATCTGTTCATTTAAACTCTACTATGGAAAGAATAAAACAAAATAAGAAAATCGTAAATCCTAGGTTGGAAAATGTTAAAAGAGAATATGTAAAGGAATTCAAAGTAGCAGAGAAAATAGTGGATAGAATTAATGAAAAAATTGGTATTCAATTACCTGAAGATGAAATAGGATTTATAGCTATGTATTTAAATTTGTTTTCAGGAGAAAACGAGATAAAGGAAGGTAAGATTAAAATAATAGTAATGAGTCATGGCTATGTGGCTTCTGCTATGGCAGATGTAGCTAATAAACTCTTAGGTGTAGACCATGCCATAGGCATAGAAATGGATTTAAATGAAAGCTATGAATCTATAGTTGAAAGAACTGTAGACTTAGTGGAGAAAGTAGATGAGGGAAAAGGTTGTATATTTCTTGTAGATATGGGTTCTTTAGCGAGAATAGATGAAGTTGTAACTGAAAGAACGGGAATACCTACTAGAGTTGTTGATAGGGTGGATACCGTTATGGTATTAGAGGCTGTTAGAAGGGCTATATTGCCATCCCAGGACATGGATGAAATAGTATGGGAATTAGTATCTAGTAAAGGGTTATCAAAGAAAAATAAATATACTCCTAGTAAAAACAATAAGAAAAAAGCGATAGTAACAGTTTGCATAACTGGAGAGGGTACAGCATTAAGTATCAAACAATTACTAGAAAGTAAAGGGGATAAAGAACTACTTAAGAATATAGAGATAATTCCAATAGGATTGTTTTCTGAGGAGCAATTAGAAATTCAAATAGAAAGAATAAAAAAAGAAAATGAAATAATTGCTTATGTAGGTACTATAGAGCCACCAGTAAATGATAGGATTCCTTTTATTAATATGACTGAAGTTATTAAAGAAGGGGGCATAGAGAAGATTAATGATATTATATTATCTAATCATGATATTTGTCCAGTTAAATATGAAAATATAGTAAATGAGGAATTGGTTTTATTTGATTTAGATGCTTATACCAAAAACGAAGTTATAGATAGTTTGTTTTTATTGCTTAAGGGAAAAGGTTTTGTTAAAGAAGAATTTTTATTGGATGTATATAAAAGGGAATCATTAAGGCCAACTACTGCCAAAGGTGGAATTGCTATTCCCCATGGGATGCCTAATAATGTATTAAAACCAGGGTTTGCCATTGCAAAACTAAAAAAACCTGTTGAATGGGAAAAAAACATGACAGTAGATTTAGTTTTTATGATAGCTTACAAAACTGATTCAAAGGATTTCTTTAAGATATTGTATAATATTTTGTTAAATCAAGAGTATTTAATAGAATTTAAAAACGCTTCCAATGCTAGTGAAATTGCGGATTTGATAAACAAAGATATGGCTTTAGAATATTAATTGGCATAGGAATTGCAATAATAATAGACATAAGAAATTGGGGGTGGTTCATGTTGAGTGTACTAGATGAAAAACTAATAAAATTAAATTTAAATTGTAAGACAAAAGAAGAAGTAATAAGTATTTTAGGCAAACTTATGAAGCAGGAAGGTTATGTAAAAGATAGCTATGTAGATGCAGTACTAAAAAGGGAACAAATTCATCCAACTGGAATTCCTAGTAAAGGTATTGCTGTAGCCATTCCTCATACTGATAGTGAACATGTGAATCAATCAGCAATTGCAATTGGTGTATTAAATAATCCTGTAGAGTTTAAACAAATGGGAGCACCAGAAATTTCTCTATATCCACAGTTAATTATGATGTTGGCAATTGATGATCCAAAAAAGCAGGTTGATTTATTAAAAAGCTTAATGGATATATTCCAAAATGAGGAGCTTTTAATCAAAATTAAAAATGCTAAAGAAAAACATGAAATATTAAATTTATTAAATTTTTTATAAATAGGAGGGAGATTAAAAATGAGAAGAGTAAGAATATTAACTGTTTGTGGTTCTGGGACTGTAAGTTCGTCTATGATTGCGAACAAGTTAAAAGACACTTTGGGAGAGAAAGGGTATAAGGTAGAAACTACAGAGGTAAATCCTGGTGGAGTTAAAAGTGCTTTATCTACAGGGAGTTATGATTTTATTGCCTATACCAGCCCTATACATGGGGAATTTGATATACCAGCTATTAATGCAGTAGGTTTTCTAACTGGATTTGGGGAAGAAGAATTTATTGATGAAGTTTTAAATTTATTAGAAGAATCAGAGTAAAATAATAAATAAATGGAGGGATAGCAATGGGTAAAGTAATAAAAGCTATTTTTGATACTTTTGGGCCAGCAATATTTGTTCCAGTAGTATTGTATATAGTGGCTAGGGTTTTAAAAGTTAAACCCAAAAAGGCATTTGATTCTGCTTTATTCGCAGGAGTTGGGCTTACAGGATTTACTATGCTTATTAATTCCTTTATTCCTGTAATAGTACCTACGGTACAAAAGATGGTTGACAATACAGGCGTGAATTTACCAGTATTGGATATTGGGTGGCAGGCTACTAGTGTGGTTGCTTATTCTACCAAGGTAGGTATGATATTTGTTGGTATAGCTCTTTTAATACAGACTATATTATTTTTGATAGGATGGACAAATGTTTTTATGCCTGGTGATTTATGGAACAACTATTCCTTTATGGTCTGGGGATCTATGATTTATCTATTGACTGATAATATGATGTTATCAATACTTACTATGATTGTTATGAATCTTTATGTATTGTTATTTTCAGAAATTTTACAGAAAAGATGGTCTACTTATTATAACTATCCAAATTGTGCATTAGTTGCTCCACATCATGTAGGTGCAGTTCCCTATGCAATAGCTATGGATTGGTTATTAAATAAATTAGGACTTAATAAAATTAATTTAAATCCTGAAACTTTACAGAAAAGAATGGGTTTTTTAGGAGAACCAACTAGTTTAGGTTTAATATTAGGATTATTTTTAGGAATCATGGGTAATATAGGACATTTAAGTTCCTTAGAAACCTGGGGAGAGATAACAACTGTGAGTATAACTACTGCAGCTGTTATGGCTATATTTCCTAAAGTTGCAGGTATTTTTGCTGCAGCATTTACCCCACTAACGGAAGCAAGCAAAAAAACAGCAAAATCTGGAATCAAAAGTAGAGAATGGTATCTTGGTGTAAATGATGCAGCAGGATATGGTGAAACTGCTACTTTAATAACGGGAATTTTATTAATTCCTATAATGGTATTAATGGCTCTTATATTGCCTGGGAACAAGACTTTGCCTATGGTAGATTTAATAGCATTGCCATTTATGGTAGAGGTAATTATAGCAGTATCTAATGGAAATATATTTAAAGGATTAATTTCTGGTACTATCTGGTTTAGTATTGGACTTTATATGACATCATATACAGCACCAATGTTTACAGAAGTGGCTACTCAAGTGGGTGTGACTATTCCAAGTGCAGCTATGATGATAACTAGTTTTGGAATTTTAACTAATCCGACTTTAGGAGTACTATTTTTAGCATTTTTAACACAGAATGTATTTGTAATTGCTGGAGTGATTGTTCTTTATTTCGTATTATATTTCTGGTTTAGGAAAAATAAAGAAAGAGTTCACAATTATTTAGAAAATGTCAACGCTGTTGCTGTTGATGAAACCAACTAAGGAGGCATTCCATGAAACTAGTAATTGTAGGAGATATACATGTTCCATGTAGGAATTTTAGAGAGGCTATAGAAAAGTTAAATTTGGAATTTGATGAAATAGTAGAATTGGAATGGAAAGTTAAAGATAAGGAAGATTTTCAAAAAAAGATTTTAAATATAGAAAAAAGTGGTTCTTCTGCAGAAGAACCACCACAAGAACTATATAATGAAATAGCTGATGCTCATATGTTATTAGTACATTTTTGTCCTATACCTAAGGGAATTATTGAAAAGGGCAAAAAATTAAAATTAATAGGAACTTGTAGAGGTGGTCTTGAACATATAGATGTACAAGCTGCTACAGAAAACAATATTCCAGTTATGCATGTAATAAGGAATGCAGAGCCAGTAGCAGACTTTACATTAGGATTAATATTATCAGAAACTAGAAACATTTCAAGAAGTCATGAAGAAATTAAAAGAGGATGTTGGCGGAAAGAATTTGTAAATAGTAAGCATACAACTATTTTAAAAAATCAAAAAGTAGGTTTAGTAGGTTTGGGACATATAGGGAAGTTAATGGCTTCTAAACTAACTGCCCTAGGTGTAGAAGTGATAGGCTATGATCCCTATGTTAATCAAGAAGAGTTAAAATTAAATAATATTAATATAGAGATGGTTTCATTAGAAACCCTTTTTGAGGAATCGGATATAGTTTCACTACACTTAAGATTGACTGAAGAAACAGAAGGCATGGTAAATAAGGAGTTATTATCACTTATGAAGCCTACTTCCTATATAATAAATACTTCAAGAGCTGGAGTAGTAAAAGAAGAGGATTTGATAGAAGTATTGGAAAGAAGAGGAATTATGGGAGCAGCATTAGATGTTTTTTGGGAAGAACCTTTATCTGAAGATAGTCCTTTATTAGATTTGGACAATGTAACTTTAACGTCTCACTTAGCTGGAGATACTGTGGATGCAATACCCAAATCACCTAAATTATTAGTAGAAGAAATAAACTATTTTTATGAAAAAGGTATAAGTAGTATGATAGTAAATTTAGGAGAAATAAATTTGTATAATAATGAGGAGTGATAAATTTGTTATTAGAAAATGAAAGAAACTTAGTAGTTGAATATGGGAAAAAATTAATTGAAAATAATTTGACTACAGGTACTGGAGGAAATATTAGTATTTTTAATAGAGAAAAAGGTTTAATGGCTATTAGTCCTAGTGGTATTGACTATTTTAAGACGACTCCTAAGGATATAGTTATACTAGATTTAGATGGTAAAATAGTGGATGGGTTTAGGAAACCTTCTAGTGAACAGGATATGCATAGAATTTTTTATAAAAATAGACAAGATATTAATGCAGTAGTTCATACTCACTCTATTTATGCTACAACGATAGCTTGCTTACACTGGGATTTACCAGCAGTACATTATTTAATAGGTTTTGCAGGAAATGATGTAAAATGCATAGATTATAAAACTTTTGGAACAGAAGAATTAGCTCAAGCTGCACTTGAAGGTATGAAGGATAGATATGCGGTATTATTAGGTAATCATGGTTTACTAGCTGGAGGAAATGATATTGAATATGCTTTTAATACTGCTGAAGAAATAGAATTTTGCTGTGAGGTATATTATAGAACCAAATGTATTGGTGAACCTGTTATTCTAACTGAGGATCAAATGAATATTGTGTTAGAAAAATTCAAAACCTATGGGCAGAAAAATAAATAAAATGAAACAAGTAGTATATTATGGCCCTGAAGATGTTAGAATAGAGGAAAAGGATATACCTACAGCAGGTGAAGGAGAAGTTATAGTAAGAAATAGGGTTGCACTTACTTGTGGTACAGATGTAAAAACCTTTGTAAGGGGGTATCCATTATGGGATCCACCTTATACTTTTGGACATGAGGCAGCTGGTGAAGTGGTAGAGATAGGCAAAGATGTAACTAATTTCGAAGTGGGAGATAGAGTTGTGGCTCATAATTCTGCTCCTTGTAATGAATGTTATTACTGTAAAAAAGGGCAACATTCTATGTGTGAAAATATTCAATTTAACCTAGGGGCTTTTTCTCAATATCAAAAGATACCCAAAGCTATAGTAAAACAAAATATGTTTAAAATACCAAATGATATGGACTTTGCAGATGCAGCTCTTTTAGAACCTTTTAGCTGTGCAGTTTATGGTATAGAAGAGATAGGGATAGAATTATCAGATGTAGTAGTGGTTAATGGTGCTGGTCCCATTGGGCTTATGTTTACTAAATTGGCAACATTAAAGGGAGCAAAGGTTATAACTACAGATTTGTCCGATGAGAGATTAAAATTAGCCAAAAAGTTAGGAGCGGAAGTAACTTTAAATGTAAAAGATAAACAAAACACTATAGAATTAGTAAAAAGTTATACAGAGGATAGAAGAGGGGCAGATGTAGTAGTAGAAGCAGTTGGGACTAAAGAAACTTGGGAGAATAGTGTGTTAATGAGTAGAAAAGGTGGGAAAATTTTATTATTTGGCGGAACTAAAAAAGGTATAAATTTTGAAATGTCGACGGAACTATTGCATTATTCTCAACTTACAATAAAAGGAGTTTTCCATACAACTCCCAAGCATGTTAAAATGGCTTTTGAGTTATTAAATAGAGGAGTAATATCTGCTAAAGATTTTGTCTCGAATCAATATGAAATAGATGATATTGAAAAAGCTTTGATAGAGCATAAAGAAGGAAAAGTAATAAAAAATTTAGTTCTACTATAGATTGAACAGTGGGACAGGGGGTCAGACCTTCTGTCCCAATTTCATGGGACAAGGGGTCTGACCCCCTGTCCCAGTTA
>JAPXKQ010000128.1:0-6623 GCA_033809995.1 Tissierellaceae bacterium | reverse complement strand
ATAATATCTTTAGCAGAAATAAAAAAAGCTTCGGCTATTTCAAATATAAAAACCGGTGAGTTAGATACTGCAATAGGAGCATCAATTATTAAGGCTTGTGATGAAATTATAGGCGGAAAATATCATGAGGAGTTTATTGTTGACCCTATACAAGGTGGAGCTGGAACCTCTGCTAATATGAATGCAAATGAAGTAATAGCAAATATTGCTTTGGAAATATTAGGAAGTTACAAGGGGAATTATTCCTTAATTAATCCAAATGACCATGTAAATATGAGTCAATCTACTAACGATGTTTTCCCAACAGCTGGTAAAATGACTATAATAAAATTATTGAAAAAACTTAAAATAGAAATTAATAATTTATATATGGCATTAATATCCAAAGCTGAAGAATTTGATGATGTTATAAAAATGGGAAGAACACAACTTGAAGATGCTATTCCTATAACCCTAGGTCAAGAATTTAGTGCTTATAGCCAGGCTATTAAAAGGGACTTAAGAAGATCTGAATTGGCAATAGAGGAAATGGAATATGTAAATATGGGTGCTACTGCCATAGGTACAGGCTTAAATGCAAAAAAAGACTATATAGATAATATCGTTTTAGAATTAGATGAAATATCTAATTTAAACTTAAAACAATCTCCTAATTTAATAGATGGTACACAAAATTTAGACAGCTTTACTATAGTCTCAGGTTACTTGAAAACCCTAGCTGTTAATTTATCTAAAATTTCTAACGATTTGAGACTTATGAATTCCGGTCCAAGAACCGGTTTAGCAGAAATTACACTACCAGCTAAACAAAATGGTTCTTCCATAATGCCAGGTAAAATTAATCCAGTAATTCCAGAAGTAGTAAACCAAATTTCATTTAATGTTATAGGTAATGATACTACTATAACCATGGCTTGTGAAGCAGGACAACTAGAATTAAATGCTTTTGAACCGATAATTTTTTATAATCTATTTGAATCAATAGAAACCTTAACCTTTGGTATAAAAACTTTTACAGACAATGCTATAAAAGATCTAGTTGCCAATAGAGAAAACTGTAAAAAGCACGTAAGCAACTCCATTGGATTAATAACTGCTGTAAATCCTTATATAGGTTACCAAAAATCAGCTACAATTGCCAAGGAAGCTTTGAAATCCGGAAAAACCATAAAGGATTTATTAAGTAAAAAACATATTATTCCAGATAATGAAATAGACAATATTTTAGACCCTTATAAAATGATAGAACCAAAAAACTAGGTAGGTGGAATTTCCATCTTACCTAGTTTTTTGATTTATTAGCCAAATAGCAAAAATCCTTAAAACTCTTTTTCATAAAAAGTTCGGCTCTATAATTTATAGTGTTGATGGAAATAAATCCATTAGCACTATTTTTTATTGGAATATAAAAGAATAGACAAATTATTCACTTTTCCTATAAAATATATGCTACCACACAAAATATAAAGGAGTGTTTAAAATGTCTATTCTCACTAATAATTCTATCAGAAGTTTGCTTAATATAACAGATAAAAATATATCTTTTAATGAAAATTCATATTTAATGAAAAAGGTTAAATATGTTGATACTCATGTTTTTAATGCTACTTTAACATATGTTCCTAAGGCCTGTCCTAAATGTGGTTGTCTTAAGAATGGGCATAATATTATTAAAAATGGTTTTAAATCTTCTTCCATTAGACTTGCTAGAATCTCTAATATCCCTGCTGTTTTAAATCTTAGAAAACAAAGATATATTTGCAAAGATTGTGAATCTACCTTTATTGCTAAGACTAACATCGTTTCTCCATATTGTTTTATTTCAAATTCTATTAAGAATAAAATTATTGTTGATTTAACGGATGTTAAACCTTTTAAATCTGTTGCTAAGGATAATGATGTTAGTATTAATACTGTTTTAAGAACCTTTCACAATGCCTATTCTACCTATAGACCAGACTTTAATTATTTACCCTCTGTTTTATCTTGTGATGAGTTTAAGTCTGTTAAGTCTGTAGACTCTGCTATGAGTTTTGTTTTTATTGATGGAACTAATTCCAATATTATTGATATTATCCCTGATAGAAGACTTTTTGTTCTTGAAAGGTATTTTATGAAGTTTACTAAAAAAGCTAGATGTTCTGTTAAATTCTTTGTTTGTGATATGTATTCCCCATATATATCTCTGGCTAAAAATGTTTTTCCTAATGCAAAAATAGTTATAGATCCTTTTCATATTGTACAAAACTTTAATAGGGCTTTTAATATGACAAGGGTTCAAATTATGAAGAACTTTAAAACAGATTCCCATGAATACAGAGCTTTGAAAAGATACTGGAAACTCCTTTTAAAATCCAATAGTAAGCTGAATTCTTCATATTATCATCATTTTACTTGTTTTAACTCATGGAAGAGTGAGGCTGATGTTATTGGACATATTTTAGATTTTGATGATACTTTAAAGAATTGTTACAACTTTATTCAATCTATAAATCTGTCCGTTTCTATTAAGGACTTTAATCTATTTAATCAATGTTTGAATGATTATTTAGGGAATAATAATTTATCAGATAAGGTAAGCACTGCCTTAAATACAGGTATTGAATATTTGGAATATATTAAAAATACTATGGACTGTAATTTTAGCAATGGAAGGATTGAAGGTATTAACAATAAGATTAAGTTAATTAAAAGAGTTTCTTATGGTTATCGTAGTTTTGATAATTTCAGATTAAGGATTATGTTATGTTTTCATAAGTTTAAGTTTAAAGGTTTTGAAAATGAAATAGCGGCTCAAGCTTCTTAGCTTGAACCGCAAATATTATTATTTTCTTCATCAACACTATTTGACAAAGAGCCTATTTAAATATCTAAACCTTTAGTTTGTAATCTCCTGAAAAAATATATCTGCCTGATTTTTATCTAGATTATATAATAAAATATAATCTAGAATATGTGAGTAGGTGTCCTTACCAAGTAATTTATTGGCAAAGGCCATTGCTGCAATTTCTCCTAAATAAGCAATATTTGACTTTCTAGTATATTTTAAAACACTCCATAATTTTATTTTATAGGTATTTATAAATAAATCAGGTTTCTTATATTCTATATAGTGAAATAACTCATGGGCTAATACAACTCTTTCGATATATTCTTTACTAATTAATATATCTGTTTCACTTTTGAAAAACTCATAAGCTTCTTCCACTGAATTGTTATATATAACTATTTTATTTGGCTCTTCAAAATATCCATAATACCCTGTTTCTGAGCTATGGGTAAAACTAATATCCAAATTCATTTCTTTTACAATCTTAAATATATCTTGATTATTATATTTTTTTAATAATTTATCCCCTTCATCTTCCCCACATTTAACAGATTCAGATATTAAATAGTCAATTTTATTTTTATCTATTTTGTTTTTTATAGGGTCTTGATTTAACAAATATTTATAATAATCATAATCTGATATATTTAATAATTTTGTTATTTCATCTTTCATTTATAGATCATTTCTTGCTGAAATTAATATTATCTCCTCATTTGAAGGTCTTGTTATTAACTCTGAATCCATTACCATATGCATTTGTTCTAGTGATGCCATTCCTTCATAGTCTATAACCTTAGCACCTATACACATATAGAAGTCTGGAGATAATTTAATATCTGACTTATAAACTGACATTTCTTCCCATAGCTTATCTGTTAATGCTCTTACTCCTGCAGCTGTAGTTGCAACAGCATCTCCATCGGATCTTTGTATTTTAACAAAGCCTTTTTTATCTACTACTCTAATTTCCATAGTTTTTTGTTTTTCATATCCTACAACAAAGAAGTGGGAGTTTTTAGCAAGTATTTCAACTTTTGAAACATCAACTTGCATTGAATCTGCTGCAATTTTCTTAGCTTCATCATCTTCTATGGATTTTGACAAGTCTTGGGTTTGAATTTCTGTAGAACCTGTTGCTATAGCCCTAACTTTAGAGGTTTGTGAGTCAATTTCTATTTGAATTTCCACACTTTCTGCTGTTGCTCCTGACTTAATAGCCATGTCTGTTGCTTCTCTTCTAATTTCTGCTAAGTCATCTGGTGTAGGATCAGGAATAACCCTTTCTACTACATCTCTTACCATGGCTAAGGCAACTCCTATAGATGAAATAACCTCTGCATTATCTGCAATCTGATAAGGAAGCCCCATTTTGTTTGCTGTAAAAGGTAACAAGGTTAAGGCTCCACCGCCACCACCTACTAGGGTAATTTGTTCTCTTTCTATTTTATATTTTGTTGCTAATTCCTCTATTACATCAATACATGTGTTTGCTGCATCATCAAGTATTGCCTTGGCACAATCTTCAACAGACATATTTAATTCTTCTGCTAAAGCCCCTACTGCAATTAAGCTAGATTCTTTATTTCCAAATGAAAAATCGCCTTCTTTTACAATACCTAGTACTATTGCTGCATCTGTTACTGTTACTGCAACTCTTACACCATTAGCACATTCTATTGCTATATAATCAGATGGGTCATCCTTCATAGGCTCTATTCTTATTACCTTAGGATCTTTTAACTTTTCCGGATCAGTGTAAGTAGCATAAGGTAAATTAGCTATATGGGCAGATCTAGGACCAACTTTTACAATTTTACTTTTACTAGCCCTTACCATAGAGCCACCTGCTACTCCTGAAACATGGACATCTAAAGAGTTAATTAAGGTATTTTGTCCTCCTACTACAGCGTAATCAACCATAGGTCTACCATTTTTAATAACACCTATGTCTGTACTAGTTCCTCCAACTTCAAAGAAAATACCATTTGAAACTCTTAAATACATCAAAGCACCTACTGTTGAAGCTGCTGGCCCAGATAGCATTGTAAGTACTGGTCTTTTTCTCATTTCTTCTATGTCCATAACTCCACCGTCACCTCTCATTATCATAAGTGGAGCTTTAATACCAGCTTTTCTTACTGCTGACTCTGTACTGTCTGCTGTTTCAAACATCTTAGGCAATATTGAAGCATTTATAACCGCTGTTCTAGTTCTTCTTGTAAGTCCATATAATTTACTTATATCAGATGCTGCTGTTACTTCTATTCCTCTTTTTGCACCTAACTTTTTAACTTCTAATTCTTCGTCTATATTGTCTACGCCAAAAGTTTTAGTAGCTACTAATACTTTACAATTTTCTCGTAATAATTCATCTATTGTTTCATTAATCTTTGCTGAATTAATTTCCTTTAAATTTATATATCTGTGTGCAGTTGTTATTTTTCTTTTACCAGAATCATCTAACTGAATATCCTTAATATTACTTTGAATCTTTGATAAGAAACCTGAAACAACTCCTTGTCCCATTGCAATAATTCCGGTTTTTGCAACATCACCTTCTAATAGTGCATTTGTAGCCTGGGTTGTTGAATGTGCTATAAAGGTAACTTCATCTGGTGATATTCCGTTTTCAGTTAAACATTTTTTAAAGGACTCAACTACTCCTGCTGATACTCCTAATTCATCCTCATGTGTTGTTTTTACAGAGCCTATTCCAACTATTTCATAGGTTGAATCATCAATGGCAACAGCTTTTGTATGAGTACCACCAACATCAATACCAACTCTTATTTTTCTATTACTCATTAGATCCTCCTATCTATCCAAAAAAGAAATAAACTAGTACTATATTTATAATAGCTATTATCCAAGCCCAAATAAATCCTGTTTTTAACAAGTCCTTTACAGAGACTTTACTATAGTTTAGGGCCCATAAATTCCATGATTGTGTAGGACAAACAGATAAATTCATAGCTATTGTAGGAACATACATTAAACAGAATAAAAATGGAGTTGAAAAGTTTCCTATTGCACTTAATACTCCTACTGTTGCTGCTCCTGCTCCAAATATAGTTAAAGGTCCTCTAAATAGTCCAAAAGGTGCTATTATAGCAAATACTAAGGCTAAAGTTATAGTGGATTTTGGTAATATTCCACCTAGTATGGCTTCAAAATAAGGTGCTGCTACTCCGGAAATCTTGTTAAACATAGGTAGTATAAACAAGAATCCCAATAAACTTGCAACATCAATTACCCCATCATAGAAAGTTCTGGATATTGTTCTTGACGCTTGACTAAATCCAGTTAATCTCTTACAGAATATTAATCCCCAAAGTGAGCCAACAATAAAGGCTGGTATAGCACTCCAATTCCAAATTATTGCTAATGCTGTAGGAATAATTGGAGTAATCATAGCTATTGTTGGAACATAGTCCTCTTCAACAGTATTAACCGCTCTTGCTGCCCACGCTCTTCTTCTCTTCTTCTTAGTTTTTAAATTGAAAACCAACATAATTGCAATTACTATTAACTGAACTGCCATTGCTGCAAATGCCCATGGAAAATAATTACTATCATATTTCATATCCCCAAATATTCCTTGCATTTGAGTAAAAAGAACTTGGTTTATGTACATACCACTACCAACACTCATTAAATAACTTGTAACTGCTACTGGTTTTGGAACTCCTAATGACATTAGAATAGGAAGTACAATAACTCCTATAGCTACAACAGCACCTGCTCCAAATGTTGATGTAAAAATAATTCCTGTTACTACTGAAAGTAAAAC
>JAPXKQ010000127.1:0-6677 GCA_033809995.1 Tissierellaceae bacterium | reverse complement strand
CTAACACAAACAGCTGTATTTACTGGACAACTTAAGGCTACATTTGGATTTGTCATACTTACATCTGTTATTTTATCTTTAATTGCTCAATTAAATGTTTGGAGAATTATAGGTGTTTCTGGACTTAAGGGTCAGGAAATCGCTAACAAGGTATTACCAGGATTAGGATACTTCGTGGCATTTTTAGTAGCATTAGGTGGATTAGCATTTAACATAGGTAATGTAGGTGGAGCAGCTATGGGATTAAATATATTATTTGGGATGGATATTAAAATAGCTGCAGGAATATCTGCAATTTTAGCAATATTTATATTCTTATCAAAAGAAGCAGGTAAAGCAATGGATACATTGACAAAGGTTTTAGGTGGAGCAATGATTATTCTAGTAGGTTATGTTGCTATAACAACAGCTCCTCCAGTGGGAGAAGCACTTTATAGAACTATCGTGCCAGAAGAATTTCCAGTGCTTGCAATTATTACTTTAGTTGGAGGTACCGTAGGCGGATATATAACTTTTTCAGGTGGACATAGATTAGTAGATGCAGGAATATCTGGACCTGAAAATCTTGACGAAATAAATAAATCTGCTTACATGGGTATCGGCATTGCAGCAATAATGAGGGTTTTATTGTTCCTAGCCGTTTTAGGAGTTGTTTCAAAAGGATTCGTATTAGACCCTGCAAGCCCTCCAGCATCAGCATTTAAAGAGGCAGCTGGAATGTTTGGATATAAAGTATTCGGTTTAGTAATTTGGGCTGCTGCTCTTACATCAATAGTTGGTGCAGCATACACATCAGTTTCCTTCTTATCAACATTTACTAAATATATTTCTGACCACGTTAATAAATGGATAATCGGGTTTATAGCAGTATCTACAATTATATTTATTACAATAGGACAACCTGCAAAATTATTAGTACTAGCTGGTTCATTAAATGGACTTATATTACCTGTAACTCTAGGTACTATGCTACTTGCATCTAACAAAAAAGAAATCGTTGGAGAATATAAGCATCCAAAATGGTTACTTATTGCTGGTATATTGGTAGTATTAATTACAGCATTCCTAGGAGTAAAATCCTTATCAGGACTTAAAGCTCTTTGGATCTAGAAGAAGGTGATTTAATGTACGATAAAACGAAGTTTATTCCTGCAGGTGATCGTTCCCTAGTGATGGAATTTGGAAACAGTATTAGCCCAGAAATAAATGCTAAAATGAGAAATATGGTCAATGCAATAAATGATGCTAAAGTAGATTATATAACAGAGATTATACCTACTTACAGATCTATACTAATAATTTATGACCCATTACAAATTTCATATAATGGATTAATAGACAATCTAAGGTCAATGGAAAACTCAATGGGTGTAGGAGATGTTGGTTCTATAAGGATTGTAGAAATTCCAACAATATATGGTGGAGAATACGGACCAGATATTGAATTTGTAGCTAAACACAATAATTTAACTGTTGAGGAAGTTGTTGAGATTCATACTTCAAGAGATTACCTTCTATATATGTTAGGGTTTACTCCAGGTTTCGGGTATTTAGGTGGAATGGACGAGAGAATTGCTACTCCAAGATTACAAGTTCCAAGGACCAAAATTCCTGGAGGCTCTACTGGAGTAGCAGGCTCGCAAACAGGAATATATCCCATAGATAGTCCGGGGGGTTGGCAACTACTTGGACGTACTCCAATCAAACTTTATGATCCCCTATCAGACCCACCCGTGCTACTTAGAGCAGGAGATTATATAAGATTTGTTTCAATTACTGAAAATGAGTATAAAGAAATTGAAGAATTAGTAAAGAAAAATGAATATAAAGTAAATATTATTATGGATGGGGAGGTAAGAAGCCATGAATAAAATCAAGATAAACAAAGCTGGACTTTTTACTACTATCCAAGACCAAGGTAGATGGGGTTATCAACAATTTGGTATGACTGTAGCGGGAGCAATGGACCATTTTGCAATGCGAGTTGCAAATATGTTAGTAGGGAATGAAGAAAATGAAGCAATATTAGAGTGTACATTTTTAGGCCCAGAAATTGAATTTGACTGCGATGAAATCATAAGTATTACAGGTGCCAATATGAACCCTAAGATTAATGGGGAACCAGCTTTAATGTGGACTTCTATTAAGGTTAATCCAGGAGATATACTCACCTTCTCAGGTGTTGTCAGTGGATTAAGAGCATATATTGCCTTTAGTAGAGGACTTGATGTACCAGTAATTATGGGAAGTAAATCAACATTTATTAGAGGAAATCTTGGTGGTCTCGATGGGCGAAAGCTTCAAGACAAAGATGAAATTAAATTAGGAGAAGGATATTTAAAGACTACTGGTAGCTATCTTTCAAAAGAACTTATTCCTATTTATGAAAAAGAAAGTATAGTTAGAGTGGTAATGGGACCTCAAGATGATTATTTCACTGAAGAAGCTATTGAAACATTCTTAAACTCTACCTATAAGGTAACTTCTGAAGCTGATAGAATGGGTTATAGACTTGATGGACCTAAGATTGAACATAAGGCTGGAGCAGATATAATATCTGATGGTATTGTATTTGGGTCAATACAAGTACCTGGACATGGATCCCCTATTATAATGATGGGAGATAGACAAACTACAGGAGGCTATACAAAAATAGCGACTGTAATTACTCCTGATTTGAACTTACTTGCTCAAATGGGACCAGGTTGGAGTGTGAATTTTAAAAGGATAACAGTAGAAGAATCCCATGAATTGTATAAAGAATATGAGAAAAGATTTAAAGTAATAAGGGAATTCACAGATAACAACAAATTTAAATTCCATAGGACTAAAAATTTAAATCTAACATTTTCAGGAACAACATTTAATGTAAAAGTAAGTGAAATAGAAGATTAAAAAATATCCGATTAGGTGCTTCCTAATCGGATATTTTGTTAAAAGTATAAATTGTCTTACTATAATATTCTTCCCCAGGTCTTAAAATATTAGCTGGTAAAAAGTCTTGATTTAAGGCATCTGGGTACCATTGAGTTTCTAAACATACTCCCTGATATTTAAATGTTTTCTCTCCATTCGATAGCAAAAAGTCTTCCCCTAGTTTATTACTGCAATAGAGAATTACAACTGGTTCAGTGGTATTGATGCTAAGTTGTACCCCGGATTTTCCATCAGATAATATTATTTGATTATCATCAGATTTATTTAAAATAAATGGATGGTCATATCCTTCTGTATATCTTAAATCCATATTTGATAAATCCATGTCGGATTTTATGGTCTTCCCTTTTTTAAAGTCAAAAGGAGTATTTTCAACGCTAGCCATTTCTACTGGTAAATTTTTTTCATCCAATTTTATATATTTATCTGCATCAATTTTTAAAATATGATCCAAAATATTCTCATTTAAATCGTCGTTTAAATTAAAATAACTATGATTAGTAATGGTAATAGGAGTATCTTTAGTTGTCTGTGCAAAGTATTCTATTGTAAATGAGTCATCCTTATACACCGTATATTTCACTAGTACTGTTACCTCACCTGGAAATCCGCATTCCATATCGGGACTTATATATTTTAAAGTTAAACTCACTGCATCATTGCAAACACTACTCTCTAAAAATTCCCATACTTTAAAAGAGAATCCATCCTTCCCGCCATGTAAACATATAGTGCCTTCATTTTGATCTAATTTATATTTTCTACCATCGATACTAATTTCACCATTGGAAATTCTCCCAGCTACCCTTCCTACTAAAGCACCAAAATAGGTCCTTGAATTTATATAATCTTCTACACTATTAAATCCCAATATCCTATTTCTACTATTAAAATTGATTTCTCTTATGGTTCCTCCTAAATTGAGCACTTTCAACCTTAAATTCTTACCATTGTCTAAGGTATATTCTCTTACATCTTGATTATTATAACTACCAAATAAGTTATCTAATATTTTCATTTAATACCTCCAATTTAAAAACAGGAGATTTCTCCATTACAGTCGAAATGACACTTATTCGTCTTGAAAAGTGGACAAGGAACCTGTCCCCCTGCCCAATTGTCTTGTTCCATCATCTATCCTTGTCACGATGAATTCCGCCTTATAACCTATTTTTTCATTGTAAATTTTACCTACATAATCAATAAATTCATTTACAAAATCTTTTTTAACAATGGCAACAGCACATCCACCAAATCCAGCACCTGTCATCCTTGCTCCATAACAATAATCATATGAATTTGCTGCATCTACTATCGTATCCAATTCTATTCCCGTAACTTCATAGAGATTTCTCAATGATTCATGGGATTGTTTTAACAATTCACCTAAACTTTTTATTTCTCCATTTATGAGAGCACTACTTGCTTTATTCACTCTATGATTTTCATAGACTGCATGCTCTGCTCTTTTTCTTATGTTATCTTCTTTTATATAAGTCTTTAATTCCTCAAACTCCTCTATGCTAAGTTGACAGAGATATTCTATATCTTTTACTTTTTTAATAATTTCCAATGCCTTATCACATTCCGCTCTTCTTTCGTTATATTTAGAATCACTTAATTCTCGTCTTTTGTTTGTGTTCATTATGACTAATATATTGTCCTTTAAATCCATATCTATATAATCATATTCTAAGGATTCGGTATTCAATAAAATCGCCTTATTTTTTCTTCCCATAGCAATGGCGAATTGATCCATTATCCCACAATTTACTCCGACAAATTGGTTTTCAGCCCTTTGACTGAGCAGAGCCAATTCTACTTTAGAAATTTTACCTTCATTGAATAAAACATTGACCATCTCAGCTATTAATAATTCCAATGAAGCTGAAGATGAAAGTCCAGCACCATTTGGAATATTTCCACTTATAAGGATGTCCATCCCTGAAACTTTATATCCTGATTCCTTCATAACATAAAGAACACCCTTAGGATAATTACCCCAACCATGTTCTTTATCATATTGTATATTATCCATTGTAGTTTCCACTTTTAAATCAATATTAGCGGATACAAGTCGTAATAAATTGTCATCTCTTTTTCTGACGACCCCATATATTCCTATTTCTATAGCCCCTGGCAATACCTTTCCACCATTGTAGTCAATATGTTCCCCTATTAGATTTATCCTACTAGGTGAGAAAAAAATATTTGCTTCACCTTCACCATATAACCCGTTAAATCTTTTAACCAATAGATTTGTATCCACAATATCATCCCCTGAACAACTATTTCTTTTCAATATATTTTCTTACGTCTATTGAAACGGCAACGATTATAATTAAGCCTTTTACAATTATCTGTAAGTATGGATTAACTTGTATAAAGTTTAGCCCATAGTTAATAAATTGAAGAATAATAGAACCTATTAATACTCCAGGAATAGTACCTACTCCTCCTGAGAAAGATACCCCTCCTACAACACACGCTGCAATTGCATCTAGCTCATAGTTTTGTCCAGTGATACTTGTTGCTGACCCAATACGTGCAGCCTCCAGAAATCCTGCTATACCATAAAGTATTCCAGCTATTAAATATACATACATAATATTCTTTGTAAGATTAACTCCAGATACTGCTGCTGCTTCTGGATTTCCGCCAATTGCAAACATATTTTTACCTAATTTGGTCTTGTTCCAAATAAAATACATAATTACAGCTATTATTGCAGCATAAAAAATTAAATATGGTATCTCTATGGTTTGATTGCTTGTTTTGATTTGAAAGGCACCCTTTACAATACTTGTATATCTTTCGTCCAATCCAGCAATAGGCTGTGCACCATAAGGTGGTCTATCAATATATATCAATGCTGCTCCATAAGCGATAAGTTGGGTTCCCAATGTTATTATAAAAGCATGAAGTTTTAATTTTGCAACGCCAAAACCATTTATAAGAGTAAAAAATACACCTATTCCTATTGCAACTAAAAATGGTACAATTAATGGTAATGCTGGTAGGTTGGGATACATCCTAGCTGCATAGTTTATATCCTGAAGTAAGGATGCTGATACAATAGCTGATAACCCCAAAATCCTTCCTGCAGAAAGGTCCGTTCCTTGAAGTACTATTAATCCTGCAACCCCCATTGCCAAAATAGCCCTAGTTGATGCTTGGCTTAGAATATTTGTGAAGTTCCTAATGGAAACAAACGAAGGTTCAATTATTATAACACCAATGATCATTATCCCTAATATAATTGGGAGGGCATAGTTAAGTAATTTATCAAATAATTTTGTTTTGTCATTAATCATCTTTGCACCTCTATCCTATAAATATTTTGCTGCAAGGGTCATTATCTTTTCTTGGTCAAGATTTTTTGTTTCTTCAATACCAGCTATTAATCCATTTGACATAACCATAATCCTGTCACAGATTCCCAATAACTCAGGCATTTCTGAAGATACGAAAATAACTCCTTTATCTCTGCTAGCTAATTCTATTATAAGTTGATATATTTCATATTTGGCTCCTACGTCAATTCCTCTGGTAGGCTCGTCTAATAAAAGAACTTCTGGATTGGTTAAAAGCCATCTACCAATAATCACCTTCTGTTGATTCCCACCAGAAAGACTTCTAAGTAATGTATTTTGACTTGGTGTTTTAACACTCATGCTATCTATGACCCAAGCTGTATCATCTTTTGTTCTTTTATTATTTATAACCTGTCTCTTATACAC
>JAPXKQ010000126.1:0-6747 GCA_033809995.1 Tissierellaceae bacterium | reverse complement strand
AGACAGAGAAATATGCCATCGAATTAAAACATCCCTTAAATGGTCAGTATCCTGAGCAGATGTACTCATTTGTTAAAGACATAAAGTTCATGGAAGAATTAAAAGAAAACGGATTTAAGAAAAATGCAGTAGTAAGCTTGGTATCAGATAGACCTTTTTATGAAGGGCGTAATAATGATGGAATCTATAAATATTTTAGGGAAGAATATAAGGTTTATGGAGATATTTTTAAACCAACTGGGCCCAATAAAGACAAAGAGTTTATTTCTATAAAGGGAGATTATAGTTTTACTTGGCAAGACTTAAATGGAAGTAGAAAGTATTTTGTTATTGAGATTTAAGGGGGAGAATTATGGGAAAGATTGATTGGACTAAAATAACATATGAAGATGTTTTAAAAGCAATAGAACTTTTTAATAGGGAAAATCCAGACTATCCTGAACCAAAAGTTACCTTCCTCATACATAATAAACAGAAATTACCTGCTAAGCATATTAGAGGTATGGCCTATAAGGTGGCCTATGGCAAGGAAATAAAAAAAAGTGATTTTGGTGGCGGCATGGAGACAGTAAAATTTTTTGAAAGGCTAGGATTTGAGGTAGACTATAGGGGGAAGTCAATAAGGGAAAGAAAGAACAATGTAGTAGAAAGGCAAGAAATAAATAAAGAAAAAAATAAAGTTAAAGCTAATAAAATCGAAAATAATCATTTAGAAGAAGAGCCTATTGAAAAAATTAAAATACCTAGCAAGGATGTTATAGAACAAAAAAATGCACTGCAATTATTACTTAACAAAATTTATAAGGGAGATATAGTATGTGAGAAAACCTTTTCATGGTTAAAATCACCTAAGGAAATAAAGGGAAGCTATATAGACATATTTGAAGGGCTAAAAAGTTATAGGGGAGACAGCACTTTTGCTAAAAGAAATGTAACTTTAAGGTGTGACTTTGTATGTGAGAGTGAAAAGATCATAATAGAATATGATGAAAGACAACACTTTACTGAGGCTAGAAAAAGGGCATTGTTATCATATAAGGATGTTGAGTTAGATTATGATAGGGAATTATGGATTAAGGCCTGCGAAGATATAGAGGCAAAAGACAACCACCCTTTTAATAGGGATGAAGCAAGGGCCTACTATGATAGTGTCAGGGATATAGAGGCCAATAAAAATGGCTATAAGCTAGTTAGAATAATGCATGGTCAAATAGATTTTGAATCTGACGATGGAGAAGCTAGCTTAAAAAAGATATTAGG
Source organism: Tissierellaceae bacterium (assembly GCA_033809995.1). Classification (GTDB taxonomy): domain Bacteria; phylum Bacillota; class Clostridia; order Tissierellales; family Tissierellaceae; genus Paratissierella. Next base: position 5,487 of record JAPXKQ010000126.1, on the reverse strand, counting down.
ATTAGATGAGGCCAGTAAAACAAAAGATATAAAAATAAGGGGACAAGCTAAGGATGGACTTAAAATAGGCTTATACCTGCAGACTGATGAGTTGAAAAATGAAAATGATTTTAATAAGGCCATAGAAAAAGTGAAGGGTTCTGAAATTGATATATTTGTATTACCTGAATTCTCTTATTTCCCTTTTGTTTATATGGTTGAGGAATCAGATCTTGCAAACAAAGAGGATGTAGATAAAATCTATGAAGCAAGTCTTGACTTAAGCCAGGAGATAGGAAAGGCAATTATAATTAGCAGTGTAGATAAATTTGGTACAATTTTTAGCCTATATGCCAATGCACTTGCAGATGAAAATGAGACAGGAGTTGGCCTATATATAAAACATACAATGACATCTTACTCAGTTTTTGATTTTGACAAATATGATGAGCTGGCCCAGGCTATGTTTGAACCAATATTGTATAAGGGATATAAGATTGGAATGACTATATGCTATGATTGCAATCATTCCCTATTTTCTAGGGTATATGGATTGCAAAATGTAGATCTTATCATTAACAGTACAGGCGGGAATGTGGTTTATGATAAATGGTACAAATATAATAAGGCTAGGGCTATAGAAAATTCTTGCTTCAATTTCGTCACCATGGGTGGAAATGGACTAGCAAAAAACCCTAAAGCCTATGTATACGGATTTAATCCAAATGGTAAAGAGTTAGTAGCTATTAATGGAGATAAAGAAAATCCTAAAAATAATTGTCCAAGCAGTATATATATTTATGACACAGCCATAGATGATGGTGGATCAAGTAGAGATTCAAGTATCAATCAGAAAAAGTCAATTAATAAAAATTACCATCTGAAATTTCCTATTGGGGAGTCTTGGGAAGTTTTAAAGAAGGCAAGAAAATTAAATGGGTCTCTATATGTACAAGAAAAAGGAAATTTAAATATCATTTATGTTTTAGTAGAAGGAGATAATATTTTAAAACCAGAAAAAGTATTGCCTCATCTGTACTCTAAGAAGCTAAATGAGTTAAATAATAAAAGATACATTATAATAAATAGATATGCAACTATTGATAAGGAATTTTTTGAAAACAAGCTTTCACTTATTCTTAAAGTACGCTCAATGGAAAACTTTTGCGGAGTAATACTGGAATCTAAAAATATAAATAATTGCTATCAGTCAGGAAAAAACAGAACAGTCCAGGTTATAGAGGCTATAGATGGAGAGTACAGAATAGATTTAAGCAGAACAACAGGACCAGAAGCAATTTGGAAAAACAAAGATGGGATGAGAGCTTCTTGGAGAGATAATTTTGAATGGTTGGTAGATAAGATTTCCAAAGAGGGGGTTAGAATTTGCAACAATTAGATATAATCAATTTTATTGTAAATAATGACAAATTAGAACTTATAAAAGCAAAGCTGAACAGATTCAATCCATTTAAAATATTAAAAATAGAGGACTATGAAATAAGACACTCTAATGTTCTAGCATGGCTATTAGATCCTAATGGTAATCATAATTTTGATGAAAAAATATTAAAAAAATTCCTTCTAAAGGTATTAATGAAACCAGATAATGATGAGGTTTTATCTAATATCAACTTAGTTTATAAAATACAAAATATGAATTTCATGGATATTTGCGTTTACAGAGAAATGTATAATATAGATTTGGTAATGGTATTAGAGATTCAAAGATTAGTAATTTTTATTGAAAATAAAATACTTTCTGAAGAACATTCAAATCAACTTAGTAGATATTATAGTGTAATCCAGGATAACTTTCCTGACTATACCATCATACCTATATTTCTAACTCTTGATGGGAAAGAAGCTAGCAGTGAGAGTTATTTTAGGGCAAGTTATAGTGATTTACTTGAAGCAATGGAATTCATTGTTGAAAATTATAAAGAAAGAACATCGCAGGAAATTGTTGCATTTGTCAGTTATTACATATCTATTATAAAGGAGAAATATTTTATGGATGAAGATTTGAAAAAGCTTTGTAAAGATATTTATATCCAAAATAAAGACGTGATTGATATGATTTATACCATAGGAAATGAAATAGACATTGAAGTTGCTGTCAATCAATTTATTTCAAAGCACGAAGAGATTATACCTGTAACTCAGAAAAATACAATTTTTTGGTTTGGGCTAGATTCTTTTCTAAAAGCAAGAAAAACAGAAGTTGACAGTTGGGGTGGTGGGTTTCCAATTTGCCTTTGGTTTTCTGAATATTATAGGAAACTGAAATTAACTTTAGAAGTTGGACCTTTTGAAAATTCAGATGAAAGAACTACATTTTTAAATGAATTAGAACTTAGTGGAATAAAAATAAGTGAAAGAGCTAAGGAGCCAGGTAGAAAATATACCAGAATCTATACGGATACCATATCCATAAAAGATTGGAGCGATTCAGAAGAGATCTATGAAAAAATGGAAACGCTCTATAATAAAAAGGATTTTATATCAACAAAAAATAAAGCTATAGAGGCGGTTGATAGAACTGCATGGTAGAAATATAAAGAAGGGGTGAGATTTATAAAAAAACAATTTGCTGTATTGACAAAATACATAGAACCTATTCAAAAGGTAGCAGAATTAGGGGAGTGGGTATTTGATACAAGGGGCAAAGGAACTTCAGAAAATCCAATACAAATTCCTTTTGTAGATTATGATGACCTTATATATAAATTTATTGAGGATTTTTATAAGTTTACAGAGGAACATCCAAAATATGAATTAACAAATTATAAGTCCATACTGGAAGAAAATAATATTGAGTTAGATATTAGACTGATGAGTGAAGTTAAAGATGCATTAATAGATGATAGATGTATTCTAGCCCTGATAATGGGTGTAATTAGGATTGATAGATTTAGTGAAGGTTCTTTGTTGTGGTGTTTTAAAGATGGGTGTATGGTTAAATGGCTAAAAAAATTATCAAAGTATGACTAGGATTTTATTGTAGATTTGTTGTAATTACTAAATATATATCTCTAGATCTTTTTGATTAATTAAAAAAGACTTAATAGAGACAAAAATTCTCATTTGAAAAAAAGATATGATGATAATGATATTTTAGATGGGGCTCAATGAGAGATTGTGTTAGCAAAGGATTGAAGAAATATAATCAGGACTAGATCTAATGACTGCCCCAAGGAGCGGGAGAAGTTTTGTAAAATTATATCAGAGGTAAGTTGTAGGGACCTTAACTAGAAAATATAGAATAGTAGGTGATAGTTTGTCTAATAATATTTTATCAGGAATAATGGGCTTGGTAGTAGGAGATGCCTTGGGAGTGCCTGTAGAATTTCAAGATAGGGAGACCTTAAGGCTAAATCCAGTAAATGATATGATGGGATATGGAACCTATAATCAAGCTCCAGGAACTTGGTCCGATGACTCATCTATGACTTTGGCTCTTTTGGACAGCCTAAAAAATGGACTTGATTATGAAGATATAATGGACAAGTTTTTAGCCTGGTATGAAGAAGGAGCCTATACTCCACATGGCCAAATGTTTGATATTGGGATAGCAACTTCACAAGCTTTAAGAAGATATAGAGAGGGTTATAATGCTTTAGAAGCAGGAGGTCAAGATGAATATGATAATGGTAATGGATCCTTGATGAGGATTTTACCAATTCTTTTTTATCTTCAAAAAGAATATGGACCTGATTTTTTAGATTATGAGAAAAGCTTTGAAATAATTCATAATGTATCGGGACTAACCCATAGGCATAAGAGAAGTCAGATAGGATGTGGAATATATATTGCCATTGGGCACTATTTAAGCCTGGGAAAAAGCCTTGAAGTAGGGATAAGTAAGGGGATAGAAAAGGCCTTCAATTTTTACAGGTCTAAGACTGACTTTAAAGAAGAATTAGGATCTTACTCTAGACTAGAAAATCCAGCTTTTAAGGATTTGGCTGAGGATGAGATAAGGAGTGGGGGCTATGTGGTGGACTCTCTAGAAGCTTCCCTTTGGTGTCTTTTAAATAGCCAGTCTTACGAGGAAACTGTTCTTAAGGCTGTAAACCTTGGGAAAGATACTGATACCACTGGTGCTATATGTGGAGGTTTGGCAGGCCTCTTTTATGGCTATGATGCCATACCAGAAGCCTGGCTCAGTAAGATTGTAAAAAGGGATTGGATTGAAGATTTGTGTAAAGAGTGATAAGCATGTTAGCAGAAAAGATAGATATAATATGTTTTTTAAATATTTTAAGAGAATATTCTGATGCAAGCCACCCTATAGCTATAGGAGAGATAAAGTAGATATAGAGGGGTTCTATATTTCTTAAAATTGCATTCGATTTTTCTGAAATTAAAAAATGATTATAGAAAAAGGTTCTTCTATAATCACTTTCTTTATGCTTAATATTCTATATCTCCTCAAGTTTACTCATTCGATACCTCCATACAGGGAGAGCAACTATTCCAAAGAGCAGGTATTTAAGAAAAAGACTTAACATATGGTTCTGGGACAATACAATATCTCCATTAAAAGTAAAGCCAGTAATGAATATTTGAATTATAGGACTTAGTAATCCAATAGCAAAAGGAACTGCTATAGATGTTCCCACCAGTGCTATAAACAAATTAAGCATACTGCTTATCGTAGGGAAACTATCGTTGATAAATAGTATTACCAGGCCATATATAAGTATTGCCAAGATTCCAATAGCTATATCAAGAAGATATTGCAGCTTACCATCAAATAGTTTTACTGCAACATTTGGATGGGAAAAGTATATTGAGTAGAAAAATATAAGAAAAAAATCTACTCCAAATGCCAGTGTTTTAAAAGAAAATAGGGTAATATTTTTATAAAGTTTTACAAAGAGGATGGCTATGGTTAAACATATTCCTAAAAACAATCCTATAAACACAATAATCCCCTCCTAGCTTAAATTTATAAATGAAATTATTTTTTTCCATCAATATCCTTAAAAAATTTCCTGTCTAAAGACCTATCTAGGTTAAAGTCATAACCTAATTTATTCATTCCATAAAACTTAAAAAGTAAAAGATTAACATTAACTCCCATATTTTGAGCTATTTGCTCTAAATCATATCCCATCTTTCCATAATCAATAATTTCTTCTTCATCTAGAAGAAGGTGGGAGGCAAAAAGATTAGCCTCATATTCTAAAGAAGATTTAACATCAAAGAGGGTAAACTCAGATAATCCTTTTTTAGCTTCTTGCTTATGGTAGAGATCATGGCCTAACTCGTGGGCAAACATCATTCTTTTAAAGTTATCATCGATGGAAGGATTATAAAAGACAAAGGAGTTTCTCTTAATAACTACATACATTCCTAGAGCATGGGTTTCACCTGTAAAGGGTAGAAGGTGAACATTTCGCTCCTTTAAAATAAGCTCAGGATCTCTAGTATTATGCCTTTCTATTAACTTGATAGCATCCTTATAAATTGATTCATACCTGTCCACCATAGGCTCTATTC
>JAPXKQ010000125.1:0-6831 GCA_033809995.1 Tissierellaceae bacterium | reverse complement strand
TAATATAATAACAGCCAGGGCATTTAACCCTGGCTACATTTTTGGCTACACAGCCAAATTTTTGGTTTTCGCAAATCGCTCAAACCTAATGCAGTCGGCGGGACTTGAACCCGCAATAATCTCTCGAAGCCTTGTGGAAAGGGGCTTTGCACATCGCTGTTTTAATAGGCAATCAATAAGGCAATCAAAATATTTTTATATATTGATATTATGTCTTTCACTTATTTACTATATAAAAACCCCTACATTTATGAAAGATTAGCTATAGATATCAAGCAATAAAAAGCATATATTCTATATTTATAATTTAATTTTTTTGATTTTAGCTATCCAATTTTCAATTATAATTTTTATATTATTTTCCCATACCATATAATTTTCTGATATTAGAGCATCTTTGCTAATTTCTATAATCAAAGATGAAAAATCATGAATGTCTAAATCATTTGCATATATAATTGAGATAATTTTTATGAATTGATTGATAGTTATAGGAATAACCGGAACATTTCTTACAACCCAACTTTCTCTGTTTAATATAAAAAATTGCCACATTGTTCTTTTATTCATAGTTTTGGAAATAAATATTCCATATACCTCTTTATTATTATACTTTCTTATAAATTTTAATATATGATCAATTACAGAAGAGCCCTCATGTTCCCATTGTCTAACTCCTGACATCAGAGAAACTTCAGGTATTAAGATAATTCCGTTAACATACACCTCCATATCTGGAGTATTACCTATGCCAGGCGCAAAGCTTTTCGGTGTTAGATCTTCTTCAATACTAAAATTTCTTTTAACTACATGATTTCCGTTAAAAGAGACTATTGCTTTCCATGTATTAACTTCCAACCATAGAGCAGCCATATCCTCAGTTCCTGTTTCTATATCATTGAATTTCTCAATGATTTCTGACCTTACTTCACTTGTTTTTGAAGTATGTTTGATAAATATTTGCTCATTTATACTAAGTAATCTATCAGAAAGCTTCTCATCTGCGATTACAAGTTCATTATAGTTTTCTGTGCTAACCAAGGCTTCAATTTCCGATATATCTTTAATATTAATATCTTTAGAGATTTCTTTGGCATCTTCAATTATGGATTTGTAATTTCTAATTTTCTCAATAACTATAGTTTTTCTGTCTTCCAGATTGTCCCATGGTAATATAATATTATAAGGGTTTCCAAAATGTTGCATATATAGGTCTAAATCCTGCTCATCATTATATATAAACTCATGTTTTTCTTGTAATAAATTTACTTTAGTTTTTGAATGATCTGGAATATAAAGCTTGGTATATATTCCTCTTCCTCTAGTTAAAAACAATCCCGTATAAACTAAAGCTCTTATAAAAGCATCTGCATAGTCAATATATGTCTCTGGTTTGTTTTCTATTTCAGGATAAGTATTGTTTAGAATTCTGCTATATATATTGATAATATCTTTTGCTATCAATTTATTGTTTAAATTTTCATATTCCTCTCTAAATTTCTTAATTGCATTTAGTGTATTATCTAAATCAGATATGTCCATACATCCAAACAATAAGGCTATTTCTAATTGAGTAATATAAGCAAATTCTTTAAACGTATTTAATAAAATCTCCATAGGAAAAAGGTAGCCTTGTTCATGTTTATTCTTTATAATTGGAGATGGAAACTGAATTTTTAGTAATTGCTTTAGAAAGTATTCGTCATTCATTTTTTTGTCTAATATAAGTCTTCCCGCTTCAGTAACCCTTATAATATTGTTATAATCAACATAACCAAATCCAAAAAACTCAAAAGATATTTTGTCGTTTCTAGCTGCACTCTCAACATCAACCTTATCATGTCTTCCCGACATAAACTCATAAAGATTATATTCTATACTTTCACCATGTGCATTAAAAATATAATCTCTTCTTGTAGTACTTATAGGTTTTCCTGTGCTTGCGCTTATTCTAGTATCATCTGTTTCATTCCAATCCCTACCCTCAAGTTTTGCAAAACTAGGAAACCATTCAATAGTTCTTATAATACTTCTGGGTTTCATTCTAAACCACCAAGAATTCATTTCATAAACCCCCCTCAAAACTTTTATATTATTATGTCTATTATATAATAAAATACAAAAAAAGACACCATTTAAGGTGTCGTGTAATTTGTGATAAGAAGATGTTCAGCTTTTTTGTCATTACGATTTTGAAAGCTCACTAAATAATTCTTATCGAATGATATTTGATTAAAATCACTATATAAAGAACTAATTAAGTCTGTATTCTTTATAACTAACATAAAATTCGCATCAGTATTCTTAAGATAATTTGCAAGCCTTACTTGGTCGTTTTGGTCAAACTTGTTGTTTGCATAAGTTGAAAAATCAGTATCATACGGAGGATCTAAGAATATAAAATCTCCTTTAGTTGGCTTTACATTGTTCATAAATTCTTCAAAATCCAGATTACTTATGCATGTATTATTTAAATGTTTCCTCAAACTATAATCATTTAATCTATCAATTTTTGCAGCAAAATCTTTTCTATTATAAGATATACCACCATATGGAACATTAAAACAACCTGATTTATTATACCGAAACATCGATGAATAGCAATACTCTCTTATAAAGTAAAATATCGCGGTTGAAAAAGGCTTACTAATATTATACTTATTAATATTATTATACAGATATCTAAAATGCATATAGAACCCGCTTTTAAAGGCTGCTTCAAAATTATCTAATATGTCAGCATCTGATAAACTCCCCTTTTCTTTTTCAATCTTTTTCATTCTTTTTGTCTTACTTTTTATGTTTTTATCAAGTTCATTTAAAAAGTTTCTGATATTGATATTAAAATCCGTTTCTAATAGTCCATTTAATTCCGAATTATTCCTAATCATAAAGCTGAATAAATAATCATCAAAACCCATATCTGATATTTCATTATTTCTAAATTTAGTATAATTTATTATTAATTCATCAGAGTGCTTTTCTACAATCTTTTCTAATAAGATCCAATTATGATTTATAGCTTTTAGCTTTTCAAAAAACTCCTCATTTTGCTCTCTTATACATTCATAAAGGTTTATTAGCTCAACTGATTTATCGTTTATAAAATATTCATCTATACTGGTAATATTTAGATAAACAGCTCCACCACCAACAAAAGGTTCAATATAGCGATTTATATTGTCTGGTAGATTTCTAATAATTATTTTTAGTTCTTCATATTTTCCTCCTGGCCATTTGATAAATGGTTGCATACTTATCCCCCTTTATTTTGATAAAAGATGTTATTAAATAAATATGTAAATACAAAAGAAAGAACGTTAAAGGTATATATTTATCATACTAGATAAAGTATTGCATAAGTATTATAGCACAATATCTATTAATATGCATACTTTGTTTTGGATTATTACAACGTGAATACAGCCCCGTGAATACAGCTATACTTGCGTTTTTATTAAAATGAGAGTACCAATAATTAAATATAATGCTTTTTATATGTATTATAAGTGTACCATGAATATATACCTTCTGATGCCTGTTTGCCATTTTTCTTTGCTTCATTCTTTGCTTAGTGAGTAGATAAAGCTTTGATAGATGTAGGTGTCGATAAAAAATCATATATTGTAAATACAATAACGTTCTTAAAAATCAGTATTTAATCCCCACAAATAATTACTCGCAATCACATTTATCCTATTATGTCCAAGCATTTTAGATACCTTCAACATAGCCTTTTTATCATATACATTACCATTCATATCTCCCTTGCAGTAGTATTTCTGCTCCCTTATAAGGCTGTTTAAAGGTCGTTCCAATGATTTATATAGTTCACATGCATATGAAGCCCTGTAGCTATGTATATCGAGATTTTGTGCAATCTCTTTAAACACATTTTCTCCTATATTACCACTTTGATAGGATATAACATGGTCCCTATACCTTGGTAATACTTCTACAATTCTTCGTTTTCCACCTTTACCTTGTATTACCTCAATATAAACATTTTCTCCTTCAGTTAATATATTTTCGGTTTTAAGCTGTGCAAGCTCATGCCTTCTTAGACCACATCCTTTACAAAGATCAATTATGTCCTTATGGTTTTTCTCAGATATATGCTTATCATGTTCACATGATTTACGGGAACGCTTAATATCTTTTCTCTTTCTTTCAGGTAAAATTAAATTTAAATCCTTTGTTGAACATCCATACATCTTAACTATAGAACTAGCATCCAAATTTATAGTCCATGAACTTAGCCCTTTATTTATTCTTAGGTCTAGATATTCTTGTATATAAGGTTTAGCCGCTTCAATAGTCTTGCAGTCATGTTTATATTTACTCCATTCTGCAAAAGAAACACAATGCTTTTTATAGTCATTATATGTTCCCCAAGAATAGATACCGTCAGGATTAGATTTACCCTCCTTCTTAGCTTCTTTTTTTGCATCATGTCTAGATTGTCCAATACACAATTTTGATTGCAGGATCAATTGAACCTGCCACTTCATGGATTTACTCTTAGTTCTTCCCATACTAATACCTTCTTTCGTTAAAATAGAATATTCAGTAAAGTATATCTAACCACTACCTCCCCCCTTCTTTTGCATGTCAAAGTTACTCCCCCTAGCCCTCGAAGGGCGGAGGGGGCTGGGGGGTGTGGGTAATAGATCCCCTAAATACTGATGCTTATATCAATAGTTACTTTGTTACTGTTAAGTACGTATTTCTACGCTAAAGAGCTGTTTTCGACTGCCCCTGTAGAATAAATCTACTGTCGGACACTATATATTTAGTGTCATTTTGCCGATATCGCCGTTTACTTCATCATTTTTCTATAAAAAATTGAGAAGTAACCTGCTCGTCCACCGTCATTATTTGTCCTAAAACTCCATCTGATGTCTTCTAATATCATACGGTGAGCCTACTGCTTAATCCTGCAAGCTTTTTCTCCGGCTTATGTGTAACCCGAAGCTTTGTCATTCCCTTATGTATCTTTGATGTCTTTTTCTCCAATCATCATCTATATGAATCTAGTATGCATTATCTGGTAGGTCGATAACTTGTACTTTTGAAAAACTTTCTTGCTATGTTAATAACACTCTTTATATTTATAAAGGAATATTATCTTTTCAAAACAATTTTACATTATTTGATTATTATTACTATTTTTTTCATATTATTTATAGTCCCACACAGTGTTTTATTTTCCAAGCTTCAAGGCCCCTATTTTAGCCTGTTTGCCAACATTCCGAATGGCAAATTTTTAAGACCTCTTTAGTCAAACTAAAAATAAAGGGGTAATTTTATGACTAACGACAATCTAAATCTATTGAATGAAGCAATTAATTCTGGTATTATTAACCTTAGCGATGTGCAAGAAAAATTAGACATGACTAAGAGACAAATATTATTAGGCAGACATAAATTTAACATCTGGGAAGGTAAGACGGGCTATTGGTATACTTATTTGCCTGATGAAAAGCATCCAAGAAAGAGAAGGCAGATAAAGAGAAAGACAAAAGCTGATTTAGAGAATGCCATTGTAGACTTCTACAATGCAGATAATGAGGAAGAGCTTGTCAAGAAAGTAACTCTGAAAAGTCTTTACTACGAATGGCTTGATTACAAAGCTCTACATATGAATGCTACTACAAGCATAAGAAGGATAGATAATGATTGGGTTAAGTATTATCTTAATGATCCAATTATAAATATTCCTTTACTGCAAATGGATAGCCTCATGTTAGACATATGGGTTCACAAGAAGATTAAAGAATATGAAATGACAAGAACAAAGTATTATAATATGTCAATCATTCTAAGACAGTCATTAATATATGCTGTAGATAAAGGCATATTGACAACAAGCCCATTTGAGAAAGTGAAAATTAATACTAAGCTCCTCCGTAAAGTAAAGAAAAAGGATGACCACACGCAAGTATACCTCACAAATGAGCAGCAGCTTCTTGAGCAAGAAGCATGGAATGACTTTAACTCCGATACATCTTGTACTACACCATTAGCTATATTACTTGTCTATCAGACAGGCTTAAGATTAGGTGAGCTTGTAGCTCTCAAATGGTCTGATGTTAAAGGTAATTACCTTCATGTTCAACGCATGGAGGTTAGACACCAAGAACGCAGAGAAGATAACACATGGAAATCTGCTGAGCTTATTCTTGTAGACCATGTTAAATCAGATGCTGGTGACCGCCATGTATATCTAACAAAATCGGCTAAGCATATCCTAAAGGAAGCAAGAAAAAGTGCAATTAAAAATGGTTTTATCAATGAATTTATCTTTATTGACAGTAAAGGCGAACGCATACATAAATATGCCATTGATAAAAAAATTAGGAAATATTGCAGACATATCGGAATTATGGAGAAGAGTATGCACAAGATAAGAAAGACCTATATCTCTAAGCTAATCGATAATGACGTGAATATCAATACCATACGAAGTCAGGCAGGTCATGAAAGAGAAGAAACTACTTATAAGAATTACTGCTTTGACCGATTAGCAGATAAGTACAAAGAGGATTTACTAGAAAGAGCTTTATCTAACCAAGCCAAATAAATTCTCTATTACAAGAGTAGGCAATCAAAAGCCATAAAAGGCAATCAAAAAAATTAACAAGGTTTTGGAGATAAAAAAAGCGGAAGCTCCTCATTTTAAAGAGCTTCCACGATTTCATAAGAATGCAGTCGGCGGGACTTGAACCCGCACCCAGTAAGCCCGGACTAGATCCTTAGTCTAGCGCGTATGCCAATTCCGCCACGGCTGCACATATAAGTTCAACAGGTTGTTACCCAGCGAACGAATTA
>JAPXKQ010000124.1:5241-6847 GCA_033809995.1 Tissierellaceae bacterium | reverse complement strand
TTCATAATCTCATCCACTTTTTCAACTATGCGTTTCTGCTCTGCAAGAGGGGGAAGGGGAATTAATATATTGTTAAGAGATGTAGTATTCAAAGTCGCTCCTTTTATTGCACTTTTTGAATCTCCTAAAATATCTAATCCATCCATAATTTTAAAAAGGTACATCTTAGTTATTTCTTCTGTATCACATATTGGAAATATCGATATTATAGCTTCATTATGAAAACCATCCACGCCAAGTATTGACATTTTACCAATAGATAGCTTAAAACTCATTATAAGAGTCCCTTTTGGAGATATCTCCCCTTTAAATATATCTGTATAAGCTTTCTCACTAATTTTTTCTTTTGAATCATAAATGATTTCCCCATCTTTAATGTCTGATATAGAAAACCAAGGATATTTTCCATTATCCCAATAATCTGATTTACCTCTTGTAGGGGTTTTACCTATTTTAAATTCTACTAAATTTCCAAACCTAACCCATTCCCACCCTTCTGGTATCTCAAAGGGCTTTTCTTCCTCTGTAATCTCTGGCAATGGTTTTTCTTTTCTTATCTTTCCTTCCTTTACTAACTTGTCCCTTTCTTCCTTAATTCTCTGTATCAGCACAGATGCTGGTTCATCATTTTTATCCTGTTCCACCAACTTCCCTTGTATTGCTTCTTGTAATACCTGATTTCGTGTCAGATTGATAACTTCAAGTAAATCTTCCTTATTAGAATCAAGTTCATCTATTAATGCAAATAATTGGTCTACTTTTTCTACTATGCGTTTTTGTTCTGCAAGGGGAGGAAGGGGGATTAGGAGCATATCCCACTTAGATTTATTTATAATTGGAGTTGCTGTACCTGTAGCACTTTTTAATACACTATTATAAAAAAAATCGGAAATCATAAAGTAATACAAAATTTTATTAGATACTGCTTTATAAGGTGTAATTGTATTTATTTGTTGATTACATGACACATCTCTATTAGTAAAGTAACATTTCCCTATAGAACCACCTATACATACCATTAATACAGAGTTTTTTTCTATAAGCCTCCCTTTTAATAAACCTAATTCTGTTAAACTTTCATTATTATAGTCAATTCCCTTTTCTGAAATATCAGCAGGTTTAATAAAAGGAATAGTCCCATTAAAATATTCTGGATGCTTTGTTGATGGCGTAGTTCCCGTTTGGGTCAATCCTACTTCCCCCAACCTAACCCATTCCCAACTCCCAGGTATCTCAAAAGGCTTCTCTTCTTCTTCAATAGGTACTAATTTCTTAGGTTTTCTTATCTTTCCTTCCCTTACTAACTTATCCCTTTCCTCCTTAATCCTGTTTAACAATGCATATGCAGGTTCGTCATTTTTATCCTGCTCCACTAACTTCCCCTGTATTGCCAGTTGAAGAATTTTATCCTTTAATCCTTGTATATCCATTCCTATTCTTCAACTCCTTTCAATACTTCTGAAAGTTGTCCTATTAATTTATTGATATTCTTTGATTTTGTATCCATTATGCTTAGTAACTCATTTAAGCTATATTGTTTTTCTTCTTTATTTAAATTAGGGTTTTTAAAGTCTAAGTTATAATTCTGTCTCTTATACACATCTGA
>JAPXKQ010000124.1:0-5231 GCA_033809995.1 Tissierellaceae bacterium | reverse complement strand
AAGTTATAATTCGCTTTCTTTATTTCTTCTATAGTTACTGAATAAGCATTTATATCTTCTTTATCCCTATTATTCCACCAGTCTTTTACTCCTTGTAAGTGCTCTGTTCTAAATGGTCTTGTTTTAGTAAATCCATTTTTTATACCTTCTGGTAATGGTACTTGATAGTAATCTATTTTTTCTGTAGACTTTGTTTTGTCAAAGAATAATACATTTGTAGCAATAGATGTATATGGGGCAAATACACCACTTGGTACTCTTACAATAGTATGAAGGTTAAATTCACTAAGTAGTTTTTCTTTTATAGCTATTTTTGCATTGTCATTTCCAAATAAGAATCCATCAGGAAGTATTACCCCTGCTCTTCCATTTTCCTTTAATCTATACATAATAAGTGCCATAAATAGGTCTGCTGTTTCAGAGGTTCTGAATTCTGTTGGGAAGTTAATTTGGATACCGACTTCCTCTACTCCACCAAAAGGAGGATTCATGGCTATTAAGTCGTATTTATCTTTCTCTGTGTAATCCCTTATATTACTGGAAAGAGAATTGTCTCTCAAAATATTTGGACTATCTAAATCATGAAGTAATAAATTAGTCATACACAGTAAATGTGGTAATGGTTTTTTCTCTATTCCAAATAAAGATGATTGGACTATTTTTCTATCTTCAATAGTTTTAGTTTGTTTTTCTAAATGATTAAGAGAAGATACTAAAAACCCACCAGTTCCACAAGCAAAATCAGCCACTCTTTCTCCTATTTGAGGATTTAAAATATCAATAATAAATTCTGTTAAAACTCTTGGAGTATAATATTCTCCTGCATTTCCAGCACTTTGTAGGTCTCTTAGGATGTTTTCATAAATATCATTAAAGGCATGTCTATCTTCATATTCATCAAAATCTATCTCATTTAATTTATTAATAAGTTGGCGAAGCAGAGTTCCTGATTTCATATAATTATAGCTATCTTCAAAAACCGATTTAACAATTAACGCTCTTTTGTCTGTAGTTTCATCTACTGTTAAGTCTTTTAAGTTCTTAAACAATCTTTCATTTACAAACTCTAATAATTCGTCTCCTGTCATTCCCTCTTCATCTTCTGCCCAATTTCTCCATCTTAAATCTTCTGGAATTATAGATTTATAATTTTCTTCAAATATTTCCCACTCAGCTTCTTTAGCATCATATACTTTTAAAAATAGCATCCATACAAGCTGAGATATTCTTTGTGCGTCTCCATCTACTCCTGCATCTTGTCTCATAATATCTTGAATTGATTTAATTAGTGATGTAATAGTCATTAATTTCTGTCCCCTTTCTTTATTCAGGTAAAACGCTCCTTATATAGGAGCATCTATGCATATATTTGTTCTTCTAATTCCTTTACTGTTTGAATATACTTATCTCTACCTCCAAAGGATTTAATAATTTTTGTAGGTGTCCCAATTTCTGTAAACGGGTCTAATTTCAATATTTCTATGCTTTCCAACTCTGATATTCCTTCATTCATATATTTATCTAAAAGAGCTTCTAAAACTTCTCTTGCTATATCTGAGTATTTGCCAAAATAGTTTCTTTTTTTAACATTATCTGCTCTTTCTTTTCTTGTAAGTGGTTTTTGGTCAAAAGCTAAATGAAGGATTAAATCAAAATCATCTAAATCTTTTCCTACTTCTTCTTTTATAGCATCAAAAAAGACTCCCTTTTCTTCCAATTCTTTAAGTATAGCCGTCTTCTTTTCTTCACTATTCCATCTGTTTATAAATTGATTTAAGTCAGCATATTCTTTCCTTATGTTTTTTCTTGTATAATCCTTTAGTGACTCTGTTACAAGTTTACCATCTTTGTCATAGTATTCAACCCTTTCATTTACTACCATAACTCCTACATCATCTACTACATATTTAACTCTTCCCGACCCCTCTTCTCCTCCTTCAAATTCACCTTCTCCTGAATTCCCTGAAGGTTGCCCTCCTATTCCTCCTTCTGTATCTGGTGGAACGATTGTCTCTCCCTCTTCTGGTTCATATATAACTACTGGGTCACCATCAAAGTCTGGGTCTGCAAAAAGTCTTGTAACTCCTCTAAAGTCCATAATGGTAAAATATTGTTTTCCATATTCTTCTTTAATCCTTGTTCCTCTACCTATAATTTGCTTAAACTCTGTCATACTGTTAATGTTGCTATCAAGAACTATAAGTTTACAAGTCTGAGCATCTACTCCTGTTGTCATAAGTTTAGAAGTAGTTACTATGGTAGGATATTTACTTGCAGGGTCTATAAAATTATCAAGCTGAGCTTTTCCCTCATCATTATCTCCTGTAATTCTCATTATATATTTATTATTTTCTTTTACTAAATCTGAATTTTCATTTACCAGTGCTTGTCTCATTCTTTCTGCATGGTCGATGTCTACACAAAATACTATAGTCTTATCAAATCGATTAGTCTTATTTAAAAATTCTGTAACCTTTTTAGCAACTATTTCTGTTCTTTTTTCAAGTATTAAGTTCTTATCAAAATCGGATATGTTATATATCCTATCTTCTATTAAATTTCCATATTTATCTAACTTCCCTTTAGTTGGTCTATATCCCTCTAAGTCTTTATCTAAGGAGACTCTAACTACTTTATATGGTGCTAAAAAACCATCTTCAATACCTTGTTTAAGTGAGTAGGTATATACTGGCTCTCCAAAATAGTTAGATGTAGAAATATCTTTTGTTTCCTTTGGAGTTGCAGTAAGTCCTATTTGTGTAGCACTATTAAAGTATTCCAAAACTTCTCTCCAAGCTGAATTGTCTTTAGCAGAACCTCTGTGGCACTCATCTACAATTACTAAGTCAAAGAAATCTGGGCTAAATTCCTTATATATATTTTGCCAATCTTCACTTCCTGTCATACTTTGATATAATGCTAAGTATATTTCATGGGCTTTATCTATATTTTGTCTATTCACTTTTATCATTTTGTCCCCAAAATGCTTAAAATCATTTGTCATAGTTTGGTCTACCAATATATTTCTATCTGCAAGAAATAGAATTCTTTTCTTAGTCTTTGATTTCCACAGCCTATATATTATCTGAAATGCTGTATAAGTCTTTCCTGTACCCTCTCGTGTCAAGGGTATGACACAAAATATTTTAATTATGATATGTTTTGTTGTTATTTTAAATCAAGAACTTTTTCAATTTTTAGCTTCTTATATTCAATCATCCTGAGTATAAAAGCTTCATAACTTTCTTCTGGATAACTCGGATTGTCTTTTTCCTCATATTCATTTTCAGATTTCATATATAGTTTTCCTATGCTTTGTGCAAATTTTTGCATTGCATTTCCAAATTCTGTCGGTTCTCCCTTTCTTATTAATACTTTTATCTTTTGGGGTAGTTCGTTATATAATTGCTTCAATTGTGATAAATGCTCATTTAATTCTAAGTCAGTACCATCCTTGTATATTGTTTTAATTCTATCATCAATAATTCTTGCAATATCTTCATTTGTTGCTTTTTCTGATTTAGTACCTCTGCGAATATATATCGTATCTTCTGTTAATCCATCAGCTTGGTTAAGTGAAATAAATGGTAACTTATCCGGAGTATCATTTACAATTAAAACTTGAAATTTTTTATTTTCTACAGCTTCATATTCAGAACCTTTGTAATCAAAATTGAAAATTTCATAATATAAATTTGGCGAAATATATCTCGCAAGATCATTGTTAATATCAGCATCATCTTTAAATTTTTCTAAGCCCACAGGTTCGAATGTACCATCATCTTTCTGTTTTATACCAAATATAACCACTCCACCTCTGGAATTTGCCATAGCTAAAACTAATTTAGCTAACTTTCCCTTCTCTATCCAAGCTTCTTTAAAATCAAATTCATCTAGTTCTCCAAAGTTATTTTTTAATAAGTCTCGAAATTTATCTTTTGTTGGGTTTTCTAAAAAATCTTCATAGAATATGTCTTTGAAATGTTTCTTCATTTAACTCTCCTCCAAGCAACTATATTTAGAATTTTTTCATTTAGTTTTCTAGATTACTTTTAGTTTAATTGTATCTTATAATAGTTTTCTATTTAAAATTATATATAGTTAAGGAGACCCTAAATTGGATCTCCTTCTATTGTACTATTGATATTCTATTCTTTCTATACCTTTTCCTGAAATATAAATTCTATCAATGTATTTCTCTACAATATCTTTAGTAAGACTGTCTATGCTTCCTGCTTGTTTAAGGTCTTCATCTATTGCTTGAATACGCTCTTTATTTTCTTCTTCTAACTCTTGTGTTTGGTTTTTTATTTCCATAAAATCTTCTCTTGAGATTTTGCCAAACTTATAATTCTCAAACTCTAGCCTTTTCTTCTTCAGTAGTTGGTCATTCATATCATAAAGTTCTTTTTGTTCAGCTAGAAGCTTTTCCTTTTCTTTCTTATCTATATAAAACTTAATTTTAAGAATTTCAAATACTTCCTTTTCCAATTCCTTATAGTGGGGTAGCTTTTCTTCTTGTTCAAGCATTCTACAATGATGGCAGTAAACATTTATGCTAGTTAGTTTTCCTCCATTTGAACTTGTAGAAAATCTGATTTTATAGCCACATTTGTTACATCTTACAAAAGATGCTAAAGGGCTATTTTCATACTTGCGTTCACCCCATTTAAATATTTTATTTCTCTTTCTTGACTTTATAATATTATTAGCCTCATCGTAGATTTCTTTATTCACAATAGGCTTATGATTATTATATATCCTTACCCAGTCTTTTTCTGGATGGTAAATCACCTTGCCCCCATCTAACTTACTTTTGGTTGACTTGTTAAAAACAAAAGTCCCAGTATATGCTTCATTATTTACTATTCTTTTGATCATACCGGCAGACCAAATTGTTTGCTCTACTGTCGATTCATGTCTAGTAGCATAGGAATCGTAACCTTTTATTTCCTTCCTTCTAGCTCTTGCTGTAATAACACCCTCGTTATTCAGAATTTTAGCTGTTTCATTCAAGCTATAACCTTCTATAATAAGTTGGAAGATGTACCTAATATTATCAGCAACCTTTTCATCTACTATAAGCTTATAATTATCCTTAGGGTCTTTTAAATAACCATAGGGTGGCACTCCAGATGTGTATTTACCCTGCTTTTTAGCAACAAGTAAGGCTGTTGTCATTTTCTCTGAAATATC
The DNA here is from genome assembly GCA_033809995.1 of Tissierellaceae bacterium. Classification (GTDB taxonomy): domain Bacteria; phylum Bacillota; class Clostridia; order Tissierellales; family Tissierellaceae; genus Paratissierella. The sequence continues at coordinate 35 of JAPXKQ010000124.1, read as the reverse complement.
CCTACTATAATAATCATTAAGAAGGTTTTTAAACT
>JAPXKQ010000123.1:0-6898 GCA_033809995.1 Tissierellaceae bacterium | reverse complement strand
AATATTAGCTAAAATTAATTCTAATCTAGATTGTTGCTGAAATTTAATAATTTCTTCAAAGGAAAAAAGAGATGTTTGTCGAATATACATGTTAAGTGATTTCACCCCCATCGTTTTTTGTTTTGGTGCCACTTAACATATTCGATATTAATGGGGTGAAATCCTTTTTTTGTTATTGTAGAAATTAGTAAAATCAACGTTTTTAAATTATGAAATTTACTCAGTTATATAAAGAGAAACTAAAATATCATAAAATCCCTCAATGATATAACTAAATCATTAAGGGATTAATAAATCTAAAGTTAACCTAATATTTAAAAAATTCTCTAAAATTATATATTATTTAATTTTTAACTATATCCAAAAATTCTACATCAATTATTTTGGGTAAATCATGGGGATTAACTTCTAAATAATAACCTATCTTTCCGGCATTGATAACTATACTATCAAGGCTTAGACAATCTTGTTGAATAAAGGTTTTGAACAGTTTTTTCATACCAATAGGCGAGCATCCTCCCCTTGTATATCCTGTTAACTTCATTAAATCTTTAACATCAACAAATTTTATCTTCTTCTCATCCGTTATTTTAGCAGCCTTTTTAAAATCTAATTCATCGTTAACAGGTATAACAAACACATAATTTTCGACTTTCCCCTCAGCTACCAAGGTCTTATAAACTTCATTTACACCTTTACCAATATTCTTTGCAACAGCCAATCCATTGGCTTGTTTATCTTTTGAATTGTCAATAATAAGTTGATATGGTATATTTTCATTTTCTAATAATCTTATGGCATTCGTTTTTAGCATTAATATCTCTCCCATATATTTATCTTTTTAAGATATATTATCACTAATTTTGAAGAATTAACAATCTACTGATTATGTATAAATATTCAGCTAGAAGGCGTTTCAATACACTCTTTCTCTTCGTCATCATTTTCTCTGAATAATACTATATATATTGCTATGATAATTAAAGCCCCTCCTATAATAGAGATTATATCAAAGCTTCCTTTAAATATAATAAGGTCTATTAAGAAGGAAAAAAATATCTCAACATTTAAATATATTGTAACATCATTTACTGTTGCTGCATTTCTATAACTTAAATTTAAGAATAGTTGAGATAATACAGTCAATATGCCCATTAATAACATCAAAAATATATCACTAGTAGTGGGAACTATCCATGTACCAGTTCCTATGCCTGGCAGCATAAAAACTGCTGAGCATAATAAATAATATAAAACTAGAGTAGTAGGTTCTTCTGTTTTTTTTAGTTCACTTACTACTATATAAGCAACAGCTGTAATTATCGCTGCTGTTAATGCTGTTATTACAGGCAGTAATTTAATATTTAAGGACGGCCTTGTTAGTAAGACAGTTCCAGTAAAAACAAGCATCAAGGCTACTACCAATTTTTTACTTACCTTCTCATTAAAAAATACCGCTGAAATAACTAAAACAAAGATAGGTGTTGTTTTATATAGTACAGTTGCAATAGATAAGCTCATCTTAGAAACGGAAAAATGAAATAAAAATAAGCCCACCACACCTAAGAAACCTCTCAGAAATAATAGTTTTTTATTATTACCCAATATCTTTACCTTATTTACTAGGTTATAAATAAAAATTATAATAAATCCCAAAAAACTACTAATAAACAATTTTTCTGTTAATGGGATTCCTTGAATCATTTTAGAAATAGTAGAAATTAATGAAAAGAAAAATGCTGTTATTAACATATAAATTGGTCCCTTTTTATTAGCCATTATAATCACCCCATAATAAATTTCAATGCACATGGGACCCATGTGCATTGAAATTTTACTCATCAATTCCTAATATATTTACCTCTATATCTAGATCCCGTACTAATTCTGCCAATGCAATCAAATGTTCTTCTTTAGGTGTTTCAAAAGTTTCTTGAATTTCACCTATATTTCTTGCTTTAGCAACCCCCATTTGGTGATATGGTAAGAAGTCAATTTTATTAAGCCCTAGGGATTTAACATATTTAGCAGCATTTAAAACTAATCTATCTGAGTCGTTAACACCTGAAATCAATGGCATTCTAATTATGATCTTATTCCTGATCTCCTCAATTATAGATATTATTGCAAGATTACTTAAAATTCTTTCATTATCCACACCTGTAAGTTCCTTATGCAACTTAGAATCAATAGATTTAATATCAAATAGGATGTGATTAGATAAGGTGGATAATTCTAATAAATCCTTATAGCTGCCATACCCACTTGTTTCAATGGCTACAGATATATCCTCTTCTATGGCTCTTTGGGCAATCTTAATTGCAAAATTAGGATTCATCAGCACCTCACCACCACTTAAGGTCATCCCACCACCTGAGTGTTTATAAAAGGCCCTATCTCGTTTTACCTCATCTATAACTTCATCAACTGTCATCTCTACTGCAACAAAGTTAAGTGCTTTAGCATAGCAACTTTCTATACATTTACCACAAAATGTACACTTTTCCCTATCTATTATTATTTGATCATCCTGCGATTCTATTGCTACTTCAGGACAGACTTCGATACATTTATGACAAAATATACATCGATTCGGTGAGTAGTAAATTTCTTGTCCCACCTTCTGCATCTCAGGATTATGGCACCATCTACATCTCAAAGAACATCCTTTTAAAAATACAGTAGTCCTAATTCCCGGCCCATCTTCAGTTGAAAATTTTTGTATTCCACAGACTAATTGATTTGCCATATCTTCTCCTTTTATACAACATGTGCTGTTCTTTCAATTATACTATCTTGTACAGCTTTATCTAGTTCCGTAAAGTAAGCCAAATATCCTGCAACCCTTACTATCAAGCTTCTATATTTTTCTGGATCTTTTTGAGCAGCTATTAAAGTCTCGTTATCAATAACATTAATTTGTATATGTTCGCCCATATTATCAAAATATGTCTTAATAACTCCTTCAATTATGTTATCTCCTTGTTTTCCTGATACACTTCTAGGATCAAATCTTAAATTGAATAAAGCACCAGCCTCTGCATTAATTTGATTAAGTTTTGATACAGATAAAACTGCTGATGTAGGTCCGTTAATATCTCTTCCCATGGCTGGCGAACAGTTATCGTTTAGTGTTTCATAAGCAAACCTACCATCAGGGGTTGCTCCAACACATTTACCTTGTGATACGTTTAAAGATTGACTTTCTACTTCTAAAACATATCGACCGCCCCTATTTTCTCTATAATTATCCATTGTTTTCTTATAATTTTCAACTATACCAGCAGCAATATTATCCACATATTCAATATCATTACCATATTTAGGAGCATCGTTAAGTAACATCTGACGCAGTGGTTCATAACCTTCAAAATTATTAGCTAAAGCTACCATTAACTCATCCATAGTTATTGCTTTCTTTTGGTATACTAAAGTATCTATGGCTGCCATCGCATCTGCTGTATTTGCAATACCACTCATTAAACCAGATGCTTCATTGTATTTTGCACCGCCATCTTGGATAGACCTACCACTTTCAATAGTACCATCAATCATCATAGAACTAAAAGGCATTTGTTGATATTTTCTATGAAGTTCTCCAACTATTACATAGCTTTCACACATTAATCCTATAAAATGTGCCATTTGCTTGTGTACAGCATTCGTCAACTCTTCCATATTAGTCAATTCGCCAAAATCAATTCCTATTTTTTTACCGGTCAAAGGATCGACTCCTTTATTTAGTGCAAGTTCTAAACATTTTAATGCATTAACATATCCTACAGTTGGCCTAGTATCACTCTTACCTTGAACACCTGGTTGTACACAGCCATATATTCCCCAATCATATATCTCTGATTCATCGTATCCTTTATTTCTTAAAATTGGTAAAACTAAATTATCATTGAAAAATGCAGGCGTAGAAAGCCCTCTTCTAATCATATCAACACCTTTGTCAAATAGTTCTTTAGATAAGTTATCATGATATCTTATTGACATTGTAGGCGAAGACGTCCTAACAGCATCATTTGCTTCTAACATGGCAAATGAAAGTGCATTTGTAGCATCGGAACCATCAGCTTTTTGTCCACCTATAATTATATTTTGCCACAATGGATAGCCTGCAAAAGACTCACTATTAAACTTATCTCTCAATTTTATTAGGTCTGTACACTTTATATAGAAACAACAAAGGATTTCTATACCAAATCCTTCTGTAATTTTTCCTGATTTTATATCAGCTTCATAGAATGGCCCACAATATTGATCAAATCGTCCAAATGAATTGCCATGGCCATTTGATTCAATATTCACTATCAAATGCATAAACCATACAAACTGTACAGCTTCATAGAAGGTTTTTGCAGGATTGCCTGGAATATTTTCGCAGTTATTTGCAATTAATAAAAGTTCTTCTTTCCATTTTAAATCATCTGTTTCTTCAGCCATTTTCCTAGCTAGCTTAGCATATCTTTTACCAAAATCAATAGCAGCATTTAATGATATTTTTGACGCAGTCCAGAAATTTTTTTGTTCTTGGGTGGCTGTATCTTTATTTTTTTGTTCAGCCTCCTCTATTTCTCTAATTAATCCTTTTAATCCTTTATTAAGGAGTTTTTCATAATATGGTAATATATGTCCAGGGCTTGTATCCCTACTTCCTATTGTAAATACACCAGATTCTTCAGCCTCTATAGCTTCTTTTGATATTGCACCTACAGCTAATTCATCAAAACTCTTACCTGCCCATTTCGGTAAAATTTCCTCTAATTCTTTTCTATCATCAGGATCTATTTGTAGTGGGTCAGTTGTTCTAGTTGCAAAATCATCCATTTCATTAAGTATCCATCTCGCCCCAAACTCTGGATAAACCGGTGCACATCTAGGTTTATTAGTATGATTTCCTACGATCAATTCACCCTCTTGAATAAAAATTGTCATGTTATCAAGTATGTGCTTTAACATTTTTGCTTTAGCTATAACTTGTGGTTCATCCTTAAAGATCTCATAAGCTTCAGTTACTAATCTAGCTCTCTCAGAACTAAAGCTTGGCTTTGCCTTTTCCTGCATCTCTTTAAGTTTTCTGACCCTATCAGTCATCTTCATTATCGGTTTCCCCCTTTTATAATTTAATCTAAATTATGGCAAAGATATATTGCACAGCTTAATATCTTTGCCGTAATTATTACCACATTTATATTCTACTTTAACTTATGAGTTGTACGAAACCTATTACTGATGAAACAGCGAAGTATATTAATGTAGGGCATATGATAAATTTAAATACAACATCATACCATTTACCTATTTTAAATTGTCTTGATGTTGGATTTAACCACTCTTCTCTAACCTTACTTGCACCAAACTTCCAAGCTAATATAACTGCTATAAAAGCTGCTGTTATGTTATATCCAACGTTACCAACGAAATAGTCAAATACTGTATAATCTACAAAGTTACATACTACTAATCCGATAGCTGTTAATGCAGTAACTATAAGTACTATTGTTTTTCTGTCTTTCTTAAACATGTCTGTCCAAATTGTAACAGTATTTTCCATTATACCTATAGAGGATGATAGAGCTGCAAATAATAAAGCGATAAAGTAAAGTAAAGCTATTAATCTAGTAGCTGGCATTTGTGAAAATACATTCGGTAGTACTTGGAATACTAATCCTTCACCTTGGGTTATTTCCATATTGAAAGCAACTAAAGCTGGTATTACAACAAAACCTGCTAGGACACAAGTTACTATATTCCATACTCCTACTGTAAGGAAGTCGAATACAACATCTGAATCATCATCTAGATAACTACCCCATGATACTAAAACCGCAGGTCCAAGACCTATAGCAAATAGGGCCATTCCTGAAGCTGTTATCCATAAGTTAGGATCCTTCCAAACACTAAAATCAGGTTTTACATAATACTCAATTCCTTCTGAAACACCAGGTATAGTTAATAAGAAAATACTTAATACTACTAAGATAATAAATAATGCCGGAAGCATCACTTTACATATTTTTTCAATACCATCTTTTATTCCACCTATACAAGCTACTGCGGTCAAAACAATAGCTACTAACCCCCAAACTAAAGTGCTAATCTTACTTGAAGTAAATCCCTCGAAAAATCCTATAGAATTACTAAAATAGTCTGCACCTATAATAGTTTGTAATAGATAGTAAAGTATGTATCCTATTACGATATGATAATACATATTAAGTCCTAAAGATACTAAGGAACATACGAAACCCATTGGTCTACCAACTTTTTTACTTACGATCATAGAAAATGCATCTGCTGCTCCTGATTTTGCCTTTTTACCCAGTGCCATTTCTGCCCAACCTGCTGGTACCGCTATAAGCATAGTTATTAATGTAAAAGCTAATACAAAAGCACCACCGCCGTTTCTTGCTACAAGCATTGGGAATCTCCACATTGCTCCAAGACCAATCGCCATACCTAAAGTTGATAGTACATATCCAATTCGTGAACCCCACTGTTCTCTGCTTGTTACTTGTTCGTTCATAACAATCCTCCTCATAATTTTATTTAGTAGAAAAGGTAGTTTTGGTTACTGTATCTAATACTTTTCTTTTAAAGTAACCATCATTGTATAGATAGCAGCACCACCAAATCCAAATACATAAAAGGCCAACATTACCCATGTTGCTGTAGACATTGAATCACCTCCATATTGATTTGGTATCGTTTTCAAAACTTTTATGAACCAATAGTAGATAAACTGGTCGATGTCATTGTATAACTCTGCAGATGCTAAACTAAATATGTACCAATAAAACAGGCTTGCCAATCAAAAAGTGTACCACCTTTACCAACTCTTCCCATATAATATATTTGAACGAATATAAACGTATGGGAGGTATATGAGGTG
>JAPXKQ010000122.1:0-7001 GCA_033809995.1 Tissierellaceae bacterium | reverse complement strand
AATGGAAAAATTTGGAGCGCATTGTGGGTTAGCAAAGGAAAATCCATTTGAAATAGACATAATAATTGAAAACTAAAATAGTATCCCCCCGAGTAGTGGGTTAAAAAATAGGTGAGCCTGTGGATACCACGTGTCCCCCCATTTAGACAAACTATTCCCAAAATAGAATTTTTATAAAAAACGAAAGGAAGTGATAATATGTCAAGACCACCAAAACCATATCTAGTATTAAAAAATGAAGGAAAATCTAATAGAACAAAGGCAGAACTAAAACAGAGAAAAGAAGCCGAGGAAGCACTACTAACTGGGGTGGCCTTGAAAGAAAGAGACGAAGTAAAGGATAATCCAGTGGCACATAAAGAGTTTTTAAGATTAAATAAACTTCTTAAAAAAATAGAAAAGAATGATGATATATATGGACCAATTATAAATAGGTATTGCTTATTATTAGCCGAATGTGTAGATTTTGAAGAAAAACGAGAATCTTTCTATCGGGACCTTCAGGAATTAACACAAGATAAATCAGAACTAATAGATAGCGAAGAAATGTCTTTAAGTGCCTATTATAGATTGAAAAACAATATACAATCTCAAATAATAGCATTAGACAAACAAATTCAAACTAAAAGAAGAATGTTACTAGATATAGAGAAAGAAAACATAATGACCATTTCAGCAGCATTAAGAAGTATACCAAAAGAAGTAAAGAAAGAAGATAATCCACTACTAAAGGCTTTAAATGGTTAAGGAAAGCAGGGCCTATAAATATGCTGAATGGTGCATAAAAGAAGGAAATAGAAAAGTTGGAAAATATGTAAAAAAACAAGCTCAATCTTGGATAGATATTGTAGATGGCAAAGATGATGAAGCTTACGTAGATGAAAAGACAGTTGACAGAATAAATAAGCTGCTTAAATTAATGGTCCACCCTGACCTACTCTGTCCTATGGATGAAGGGTTAGAAGATTATGCATGGTTGCTTATAATTGCAACTCTGTGTACTAAATTGAAGAATGATGAAAATAGAGATATTAGATACTACATAACTGCTGTGTTGTTGATATGTCGAAAGAATTTTAAGACATTCAATGCTGCAGTTATTTTTATATTATTAATGCTAACAGATCCACAGTTTAGTAGATTTTTCTCTGTTGCTCCTGATTTGAAATTATCTAAAGAATTACAGTTAGCTATAAGGAAAATCATAAAAGTATCTCCGGCATTGGCAGAGGATAGTGTATTTAAGATACTAAGAAGTGAAATTAGATGCTTAATTACAGATAGCGAATATACTCCATTAGCTTACTCTGAGGATAAAATGGATGGTAAGTTGGCTAATGCATTCTTAGCAGATGAAGCTGGTGCAATGGATAGTTACCCAATAGAGGCCATGAGGTCCTCACAGATAACCCTGTTTAATAAATTAGGTATTATTATTAGTACTCAATATCCTAACGACAACAACGCAATGATTGATGAAATAGACATATCTAAAAAAGTGTTGGATGGGCTTGTAGAAGACAAAAGAAGATTTTCACTTTTATATGAGCCAGATGATGATCTGTTAACTAATGACCAATGGCAAATAAATGATTTAGTTATATATCAAAGTAATCCAGTAGCAGTGGCTCACGACTATATATTTGAAGCAATAAAGGATATGAGGACTATGGCTATCCTTTATGAGAATAAGCGTGAAAACTACCTATGTAAGCACAATAACATCAAGTACAAAGGTCTTGGAGTAGAAGGATATATAGAAATTACTAAAGTTAGAGAATGTAAAATTAAAGAGGATAAGTCTTTTTGGAAAGGTAAAAGAGTATGGTTAGGTTTGGACTTATCACAATCAGATGATAATACTGCATTAGCAATGGTTACTGAACATAAAGGGGAAATATACGGGAAAGTATGGGGGTTTATTCCAGCTGATAACAAGAAACTAAAGAGTAAAAAAGAAGGTGTAGACTATGATAGGTTGATAAGACAAGGCTCGTGTTTTGAATGTGGTGGGGAAGTTATTGACTATGGATTTATAGAAGCTTTTATTATAGGTGATGGAAACTATAAAATGGTAGGCCTTGAAGCTGAGTATGGTGTTGAAATACAACAAATAGGATATGACCGCTATAATGCTATTAGTACAGTTCAAAAGCTTGAAGCTGCTGGATATGAATGCGTAGAAATCAAACAACATTCTAGTGTACTTCATATGCCTACTAAATTATTAAAAGAATTAGTGTTAAGTAAGAAATTTAATTATGATGAAAATCTAATGTTAGAGATAAACTTCCAGAATGCTAGGTGCACGGAAGATACTAACTTAAATAAATATGTAAATAAGAAAAAATCAGCAGGTAAAGTAGATATGGTAGTAAGTCTGATAAATAGCATGTATTTACTAGAGCAAGACTTATTATTTGGTATAGATGATTTTGCAGTACAAGTAATCTAGAAAGGTGGTGATATGTTGAAATGGCCATGGCAGAAAGAAGAAAGAGCAGACGAGGTAGCAATAACAGAAGTAGATGATGTATTATTAAAAGCTTTACTAAGTGGTGAAACGATAACAAAAGAACAAGCTTTAAATATTCCAAGTGTAAAGAGTTGTATTAATTTTATAGCTGATACAGTGGCAATGTTGCCCGTAAAACTCTACCAAGAAGATGGAGAAAAAACCACAGAAATACTAGGAGATAACAGGGTTAAGTTATTAAATGATGATACTGGGGATACTTTAGACGCTGTACAGTTTTGGAGAGCAATAATTACTGATTACTTTTTAGGCAAGGGTGGGTATGCATATATCAATAGAAGAATGAACAAAGTAATTAGCCTTCATTATGTAGATGAAAGCAATATATCAATCATAAAGAATGTAGATCCGATTTTCAAAGATTATAAAATCTTAGTGAATGGGCAATCTTACTGGTCACATGACTTTATAAAAATATTGAGAAATACAAAAGATGGAGCTTCTGGTAGTAGTATAGTCCAAGAAAACAATTTATTACTAAGTGTTGCTTACAATTCATTAGTCTATGAAGAAACATTAGTAAAAAAAGGTGGAAATAAAAAGGGATTCTTAAAATCACAAAAAAGGCTAGAAAAAGACGCAATAACAGCTTTAAAAACAGCTTGGAGTAACCTATATAGTAACAACAGCGAAAATGTAGTAGTCCTAAATGAGGGTTTAGAGTTCCAGGAGGCTTCAAATACATCAGTTGAAATGCAATTAAATGAGAATAAAGAGTCAAATTCAGCTGAATTATGCAAAATATTCAATGTACCAATAAGCATTATAAAAGGAACTGCATCATCACAGGAGTATTCAAATGCCTTTAAATTAGCAGTTATGGCAGTATTAAAAACAATAGAATGTGCATTAAACAAAGACCTATTACTTGAGAAAGAAAAAAGGTCTTTTTATTTTGCTCATGATACTAAAGAAATGCTTAAAGGTGACATTAAAGAGCGATTTGAAGCTTACAAGACAGCAATTGATGCAAACTTTATGGGTGTGGATGAAGTTAGGTTTATGGAAGATTTACCTGCCCTCGGTATAGATTGGATTAAGTTAGGGCTGGATAGTGTGTTGTATAATCCTAAGACAAAAGAGATATACACACCTAATACAAACGCAATGCAAGATATGCAGCAATTGAAAGGTGGTGAGGAGGGTGAAAATTGAAATAAGAGCCGAGGGACTGCACATTGAAGGGTATGTAAATGTCACAGAAAAGAAATCAAGGCCAGTAATTACTCCAGCTGGGAAAGTAATTGAAGTAATCGAAGAGAGAGCTTTTGAGAAGGCAATCGAAAGAGCCGGCAATATAGTTGTTACAGTAGACCATGACAAAACTCATATATATGCCAGTACAGAAGATGGTACATTAAGTCTCTATGAAGATGCCATAGGCCTTCACGCTGATGTTTTGATAAAGGATGAGAATTTAATCGAACTCGCCAAGCAAGGGAAAATAAGAGGTTGGTCCTTTGGGATGTACAATGTAAAGGATGAAATAGAACAAAGGGCAGATGATTTACCGATTAGGAGAGTAAAATCTCTTGACCTCGACCATTTGACACTGGTAGTAAAGAAACAGCCTGTATATTCAGCGACAAGCATTGAGTTGAGGGCAGATGAAAGCATTGACATGGAAGAAAGAGCAATAGATTATGAAATGACAATTAAAGATTTGACAAAGAAAGTCATAGATTATTCTGAATTTGAGAATAAAATCCAAAATTTAAAGGAGAGTAGATAACAATGTTAAAAGCACTTATTGAAAAAAGAAATGCAAAAGTATTAGATATGCAAGCAATATTAGACAAAGCAAAAGTAGAAACTAGAGCGATGAATGAAGAAGAAATGAACACATTTAATGCTTTAGAAAAGGAAATTAAGGACCTTGATGCAACAATTGGAGCAGAAACAAGGGCAAAAGGCTTAGAAATCATTGAAGAAATGAAAAATGAACCTAACAAAGTAGAAGAAAGAGCTGTAATGGAAGAAAGAGCATTCGAAAACTACATTAAGAAGCAATGTGGAGTAGCAGTAGAGGAAAGAGCAGGAGAACAAAACCTTGATATGACTAACAATGGAGCTGTAATCCCTACAACAATTGCTAATAGAGTAATATCAAAGGTGCAAGAAATATCTCCGATACTTGCAAAAGCTACAAGATTCAATGTTAAAGGGACTCTTAAAGTACCAGTATGGGGAAAAGCTGGAACTGGAGCAGACCAGGATATAACAGTTGGATATCAAACAGAATTTACAGATATTACTGCAAACAGTGGTAAATTTACATCTGTTGATTTATCTGGATTCCTTGCTGGAGCATTAACTTTAGTAGGTAAATCAGTAATAAACAACTCACAAGTAAACGTAGCGAACTTTGTAATTAATGAAATGGCTAAGAAAATTGCTATATTCCTTGAAAAAGAACTTATTAATGGTACAGCTGATAAGGCTGCTGGAGCATTAGCAACTACAACTACAATGAATGCTGGTTCAACAAGTGCAATTTCAGCTGATAATCTAGTTGATTTACAAACAAAAATACCTACAGCTTATCAAGCAGATGCAGTATGGATTATGCATCCTAAGACTTTTGCATCACTTAAGAAAGCTAAAGACGGTAATGGTCAATATTTACTACAAAGTGATTTTGCAAATGCTATGCCATATAGAATTTTAGGTAAACCAGTTTATTTGTCTGATAATATGCCTGAAATTGCAAGTGCTGCAAAGGCTGTATTATATGGTGACTTATCTGGACTAGCTGTAAACTTTAGAGAAGACATATCAATTCAAGTATTACTTGAAAAATATGCTACTCAACACGCAGTGGGTATAGTATCTTGGTTTGAATTTGATTCAGATGTTATAGATCATCAAAAATTAGCAACATTAGTAATGTCAGCTAGTTAATAGAGGCGGTTCATCCGTCTCTTATCTTTTTTATGAAAGGAGAATAAATTATGTCATATAATGTTAAGAATTACACCGAGCAAGGTGGAGAAAAGACTGTAATCGGTGGCACTCTTGAAGTATCAGATGGTGCAACAGTAACAATCGGTGGCACTCTTGAAGTATCAGATGGTGCAACAGTAACAGGAATTACAGGAGTAGCAGGGACAGCAACTGCTACAGCGTTAGGTGGAATAAAAGCCTCTGCAAAAGGTGCTGGGGATACCGTAGAAGTAAAAATAGATGGTACAACTGCAAAATTATATGTCCCAACTTATCCTAAGTCTGCAAATGTAGCTTTAGCAGCAGGAGAAGCTCCTACAAAAGCGGAATTTGATGCATTGATAACAGCTCTTATAGCGGCAGGTATTATGGAATCCGCTGAATAGGCGGTGGTATAAATGAAAGTAAGTGAAATATTAGTAAGCAATGTAGTTGAATACCTAAGATTAGAAGATGGAGAATATACAGAACCTGAAATTGCTAATTTATTGAGTGTAGCAAAGAAATTCATTTCTAATTACACAGGTATTCCTATAACCTCGACTGATTTAACAGTTAAGACTTTAGACGATTACGAAGATTTCTATATTGTAGTAATGGTGTTATGTCAAGATATGAATGATAATAGATCTTATTATGTTGATAAGAATAACTTAAATAAAGTAGTGGAAACCATATTAGGTATGCACTCAGTTAATTTACTGTAGGTGATAATATGATTAATCCAGGACGATTAAATCAAAGAGTAGAAATATTTAAAATAGTCGGTAGTAGAGATGAATATGGCGAACCTATCACTACAAAAAGAGTAATCCACGAATGTTGGTCAAGTGTAAAAAATAAAAGTGGGAAAGAACAATTTCAAGCAGTTACACCATATGCGAAAGTAGTTACAAGTTTCCTTATTCGATACACTAAAAAAGCTATTGATACTACTATGCAAATCAATTTCAAAGGCGAAGAATATAACATTGTCTATGTAGACAATTATAACTTTAGTAATGAGTGGATAGAGATAACCGCCGAGAAGGTGGTTTAATGGCTAAGGTAAGATTTAAAGTAGAAGGTATGAGAGAGTTAGAACGTAGCCTTAAAAAACTAGGACAAGTACCTCAAAAACACGTTACATCAAGTGCTAGAAAAGGTATGAATATATCTCTTAAAGATTCAAGAGCCAATGCCCCAGTAGATTCAGGGCAACTTAAAAAAGGAATGAAGTTAAAAGGGGAACGTTCAAGATTAAAAGGGAAAAAAGTCTACCAAGTGGTATTTGATGAAAAAATGAACGAAATATTCCAAAAGAAAAATAAAAAAGGTGAAATAACAGGCTATTATCCAGTATCACAAGAGTATGGATTCTTTGCTAAAAATGGAAGATATATACCTGGTTATAGATTTATAAGAGATTCATTAACCGATAACGTAGGTAAAATAGAAAAGACAATAGTATCAGAGATGAAAAAGAAAATAGATGCAGAGATTGCGAAAGTGGGGTTGAGATAGATGGACAAAGAAACTGTAA
>JAPXKQ010000121.1:0-7069 GCA_033809995.1 Tissierellaceae bacterium | reverse complement strand
AGATTTTAAACATCATGACTTACTTAAGGATAATTATCCAGATAATTGTGATTTAATAGTATGTAGAAATGTACTAATATATTTTACAGAAGAAGCAAAAAACAATATTTATTACAAATTTAGAGAAGCATTAAATAAGAATGGTGTACTCTTCGTAGGAAGTACAGAACAGATTATCATGCCCCAAAGATATAAACTTGAACCTATAAAAACTTTTTTTTATAAAAGAAGTAAAGAATAAAAAAGTGGCTTTGCCACTTTTTTTTCAGGAAATATATATGTTATTGTCTAGTAAATGGTGCCTTGGGGCGGAATCGAACCACCGACACGAGGATTTTCAGTCCTCTGCTCTACCGACTGAGCTACCAAGGCATCTATGGTGGGCCTTCAGGGACTCGAACCCCGGACCAACCGGTTATGAGCCGGTTGCTCTAACCAACTGAGCTAAAGGCCCAATTTAACGACATTTTCAATATTACTATATAAATAAGCATATGTCAATATGTAATATTATGATTATTTATCTATTATATAAATCCTTATCATTAAATATAATGTATAGAATAGATTTATGTAGGAGATGAATTGTATGAGTTATATTTTAAAACATGTTTATGACGATTCAAACATGACTTTTATGGAACAAATTAAAACGGAAAAGATTCTTAGTATGTACAATCTAAATATTATTAATATAGAAAAGGTTAGAAGTGTATATAAAATACATTCCGATAATGGAACATTTTGTTTAAAAGAAATCAGCAAAGATGAAAAAAAAGCTATGAAAAGCATAAAACTTATTGAATGTCTTAAAGATAAAGGGTTTCACAATATTGCAAGTCCTTATTGTAGTAATACAGGTTCATATATTGTAAAAACTAAAGAATCATCATATTACTTAACAGATTGGATAGATGCTAGAGAGGTAGATTTCAATGACACTAAGCATATATTTGAAAGTACAAAGCTATTAGCAGAATTTCACAATAAAGCTAAAGGTTTTAATTTGAATGACATAAAAATAAAAAATCATATAGGAAAATGGCATACGGTTTTTATGAATAAAATCAATTTCTTGAATGATATAAAAGAAAAACTGTTATTAAATCCAAGTATAAGAGATTTCGATAAGATATATTGTAGTAATATTGATTATTATATAAAAGAAGCTCAATTTGCTATGCATATTCTTAAACATTCTGAATATGAAAACATTAGTAAGTTCTATAGCAAAGTTGGCCAGATTTGCCATAATAGTTTTTATTATCAAAATATACTTTCAGATATTAATAATAATTATTATTTAATTGATTTGGAAAGCTGTGTTTATGACATGCCATTAAGAGACATAGGGAAATTTATAATTAGAATAATGGATAAAAAAGAAAATCTATGGAATTTTCAACTATGCAAAGATATTTTAGCAAGTTATAATTCCGTAAGAGCCATAGGGGAAAGTGAGTACAAAATATTATTATCTTTAATAATATTTCCCTATAAATTTTATAAAATAGGGCGAAAAAAGTATATTAAAAGGAAAAAATGGAAGGAAGATAGATTTTATAGAAAATTAAAAAAAGTAAATGAAACACAAGAAGAAAAGAAAGAATTTATTAATAAGTTTATAAATTACTATAATATTAATATTTAAATGGTCGGGGCAACAGGATTTGAACCTGCGGCCTCTTGGTCCCGAACCAAGCGCGCTACCAAGCTGCGCTATGCCCCGCATAAATCCTATATTTATAATGCATATTTTATATTATACTTTTAAAAGGCTAAAGTCAATAGTCTAGCAGAAATATTTAATTTTCAATCCTTTTTCAATCCTAAGGAGATTCTAATGCTGCATTAACTTTTACATAATAGAGGAATTGATGCATTTTCGAAGAATATAGATAATAAAATAGAAAATTTGGGGGTACAATATGAAGATAAGTTTTTACGGAGCAGCAGAAATGGTAACGGGATCTTGCTACTTATTGGAAACCAAGAATTTTAAAGTATTAATTGATTGTGGAATGTTTCAAGGAGATAGCGAATCTGATGTCTTAAATAGAGCTGTTTTTAATTTTAATCCTTCGGAAATCGATTATTTACTGTTAACTCACGCACATATAGATCATAGTGGTAGAATACCACTTTTGGTGAAAAGAGGATTCCATGGAAAAATTATTTGTACTAAAGCTACAATGGAATTGTGTGGAATTATGCTACCAGATAGCGGTTACATACAAGAAATGGAGGTTGAATGGGTAAATAGAAAGAATCAAAGAGCAGGTAAACCATTAATTGAACCTTTATACAATGTTATGGATGCCCAAAACTCTCTTAAATATTTTCAAGCCTTTCCTTATAATATTTTGACTAGTCTAAATGATGAAATCCAAATAAGATTTAATAATGCAGGACACATACTCGGTGCAGCAATAGTTGAAGTTTATGTAAAAGAAAATGATAAAGTAATCAAAATTGTCTTTTCCGGGGATTTAGGAAACAAAGATATACCAATAATGCAAAATCCATCAATTATTTCTGATGCAGATTATCTAATACTGGAGTCTACCTATGGTAATAAAAATCATAAAGACATTAGAAACACTAATCTTTTTCTACTGGATATTATTACAGATACCATAGAAAAAGGAGGAAATGTTGTAATTCCATCCTTTGCAGTAGGCAGAACACAAGAAATACTATATATGCTTAATATGCTTAAAGAAAGTAAGTTTTCAAAAATTAAAGAAATACCTGTTTTTATTGACAGTCCCTTGGCTATAGATGCTACAAAAGTATTTGAAAATAATTGGGATTTGTTTGATAATGAAACAAAAGAATTAATAAAAAAAGGAGACCATCCTTTTGAGTTTCCAAATCTAATACTTACTGAAACTGCAGAAGAATCTAAGGCAATAAATTTCCATAAGGGTAGCAGTATTATTGTTTCTGCTAGCGGCATGTGCGATGCCGGAAGAATAAAGCATCATTTAAAGCATAATCTATGGAGAGGGAACTCTTCAATTGTATTTGCTGGCTATCAAGCTAAAGGAACCCTAGGAAGAAGAATTTTAGATGGTGAAAAAAAAGTAAAAATATTTGGTGAAGAAATACTTATTAACAGTAACATATATAATTTAGATGGTTTATCAGGTCATGCAGATAAAAATGGGATAATTGAATGGATATCAGCATTTAGAAAAAAACCAAATAAAATATTTTTGACACATGGGGAAGAAGAGTCTTTATCTGCTTTATACCATGAAATAAAGGAGGAATTAGGCATTGATGTTGAAATAGCTAAACTTGGTGAAACTATTGATATTGACATTGATGCCGAAGTATATGTAACTTCCAAATATCCAATTGATTCACACTATGAAATAAAGGAATTAAAAGATAGAGTAGAAAAAATGAAATACGATATGGAAGATTTGCTCCATAAATTGATGTATAAAAATATTATTGTTGATAACACAAAATATGAGGAGATAAAATTGAAAATTAAAAATCTCCAATCTCAAATTGAAAATTTAATGGATGTAATTATTAATGATTAAGAGTGCTAGTCACTCTTTTTCTTTTAAATATGCAACTCTAAGTCAAGGTACTAGAAGTAATTTTAATATATTTTTCTATATTTGAAAAAATAATATTGAAAAATATATTGGAGGTAGAAGGATGTCAAGTAATTTTAAAAATGAAGAATTAGTTAAAGTTCAAGGCAAAATGTTTCCTGTAGTAGGCGGCAGACTAAGATTAGCTCATGAGGAAAACAAAAGCCTTAACATTGAAACCAAGGTAATATCCTTTGACTCAGAATTAGCTGTTGTTCAAGCTTTAGTAAAAACAGAAAAAGGATTTTTTAATGGGTTAGGCAATGCATCATTAAAAAGAGATAGAGTTTTAGCTAATGCTATACTAGAATTAGCAGAAACAAGAGCTATAGCTAGAGCATTAAGATTTGCAGGATATGGAGTTGAATACACTGGTTTTGAAGAAGTAGAAAATGCCGTTAAAGTTACAGATGATGAGAAAAAAGCAACTAGATCAATGTTATTAGATATATTTTCTAAAGCAAAAGAATTAAATATGTCTAATGATGACCTACAAGAGCTAATTCAAAGAACTACAGGAAAGAAGTATAGCAAAGACCTTACAACTGATGAAGCTAAAATAGTACTAAATACTTTAAAAATCAAAGATACTGTAAAAGATAATGATGTTATTATGTGAAATGTTATATATATCAAAGGAATAATATTATAAATATGAAGTGTTGTATGTATAAAATTTCTATAGTATAATGAACTAAAATGAAATGGCAGAATGTAGTAATTTGAATACATAATCCTTATTATGTACGTCTTATATATACATCACTTATGAATTTTATAGTTTATACTTATTACCATGTTTGACTGTTAGCTTATAATAAGCTTCCTGAAATATGGAGGCTTGTTTAAATATAAAAGTAATACAAATAATAAAGGGTGGTGAATGTATGTCAGCAGATTTACTTTTGCAGCATCTGGCTAATGGGATATCACTTGGTAGTCTTTATGCGCTAATAGCTATAGGTTATACAATGGTTTATGGTATTTTACGACTTATAAATTTTGCCCATGGAGATATATTTATGATGGCCACATATTTTGCATTTTATAGCGTAGCATCTTTTAGTCTCCCTTGGTATTCATCTTTTATTTTAACAATTATATTAACTACAATTTTAGGTATGCTAGTTGAAAATCTAGCCTATAAACCTTTAAGAGATGCTCCTAAAATTTCTGTTCTGATATCGGCTATTGGAGCTTCTTTCCTTATTGAAAATTTAGCAATTATATTATTCGGAGGAAGGCCAAAGGCTTTTCCTACATCAGAATTATTTACAAAGGTTATTCAATTGGGTAATGTCTCCATACAAAGATTGTTTTTTATTATACCCATAGTAACTGCAACTCTACTAATGGTTTTACTATATATAATTAATAAAACAAAAACCGGTATGGCTATGAGAGCAGTTTCTAAGGATCATGAGACAGCAAGACTTATGGGCATAAATATTGATAAAACTATATCTGTAACTTTTGCAATAGGATCTTCTTTAGCTGCAGTTGGCGGAGTAATGTGGGGACTAAAATTTCCTCAAATACAACCTCTTATGGGAGTAGTACCTGGATTAAAGTGTTTTATTGCAGCAGTTATTGGCGGTATCGGCAGTATTTCAGGTGCTGTTATAGGGGGCTTCATCCTTGGTGTAGGCGAAATAATGTTAGTTGCCCTGCTCCCAGACTTAACCGGATATAGAGATGCTTTTGCTTTTATATTATTAATTTTGATATTATTGTTAAAACCTAACGGCATTATGGGCGAAAAAATATCGGAGAAGGTGTAGACTATGAAAAAAAGAGATATTTACCTTACAGTTATTTCTATACTAATTCTTTTGATATTCTTATTTTATGCTGATAGAAATTTTGATGCTTATAAACTAAGAATATTAAATTTATGTGCTATTTATACCATTTTGGGACTAAGTATGAACTTAATTAATGGCTTTACAGGACTTTTTTCACTTGGACATGCAGGTTTCATGGCCATAGGTGCATATACAACCGCTTTATTAACTATGTCTGTTGCCACAAAGAGTCAGAATTTCTTCCTAGAACCTATAATAGAACCTTTAAACAATGTTGTTTGGCCATTCTTACCAGCATTAATGTTAGGAGGATTATTGACAGCTTTAGTTGGTTTTTTGATTGGTGCACCTGCTTTAAGATTAAAAGGAGATTATTTGGCTATTGCAACTCTAGGTTTTGCAGAAATTATTAGAATAATAATAATAAACAGTCAGAGTATTACAAATGGTGCTTTAGGATTAAAAGGTATTCCTGCTACTACAAATTTATGGTGGAGTTTCGGAACTACAATTTTTACAATTGTTGTTATGATATTGTTGATAAATAGCAGCTATGGAAGAGCTTTTAAAGCTATTAGAGAAGATGAAATTGCTGCTGAAAGTATGGGTATCAGTCTTTTTAAACATAAAGTACTATCTTTTACTATAGGAGCTTTTTTTGCAGGAATAGGCGGTGGACTTCTTGGTAATTTATTAGGAACTGTTGACCCTGCACTATTTAAATTTACTCTTACCTTTAATATTCTGCTTATAATTGTATTAGGTGGTATAGGCAGCATAACAGGTACAGTTATTTCAGCATTTATAGTCACTATTGCAGGTGAGGTGTTGCGTTTTCTTGATCAGTCCATGGATCTTGGTTTTATTGTAATTCCAGGTGTTGCAGGTATGAGAATGGTTGTATTTTCAGTTTTATTAATGCTGGTAGTTTTATTTTATAGACATGGTCTCATGGGTACGAATGAATTCAATTGGGACAAGTTAATAAATAGATTTTCAAATAAAAAACCTTCTATAAAAGGAGGAGGAAAACAATGGAAATATTGAAAACAGACAACGTTACAATGCAATTTGGCGGTTTAACAGCTGTTAAGGATTTTAATCTAAAGTTAAGCAAGGGGGAAATTGTTGCTTTAATAGGTCCTAACGGTGCAGGTAAAACAACTGTCTTCAATATGATAACAAGCGTATATAAACCTACAACAGGTAAAATATTTTTTAAAGGTAAAGATATAACAGAATCAGCACCACATTTAGTAACAAAACTTGGGATTGCAAGGACTTTCCAAAACATCAGGCTTTTCAAGGATTTATCAGTTATCGATAATGTGTTAATTGCAACTCATCTTCATCTAAAGTCTAATGTTTTTGAAGCAGTTTTTAGAACTACCAAATATAGAAAAGAAGAAAGAGTCATGCTAGATAAAGCTTTAAACCTGCTTGAAATTGTTGGTTTAATCGATGAGAAGGATGAGAAATCAAGTTCATTACCCTATGGAAAACAAAGAAGACTTGAAATTGCAAGAGCATTAGCTACAAATCCTGAAATTCTTCTTTTGGATGAACCTGCTGCAGGTATGAACCCAAAAGAAACTGAGGACATTACGGAATTTATTAGACAAATAAGAGATGATTTTGATTTGACAATAT
>JAPXKQ010000120.1:0-7108 GCA_033809995.1 Tissierellaceae bacterium | reverse complement strand
GCATCCACTGGAGGAAAAACATATACAATCGGTATAAGTCAATTGGCAGAGCACCCTGCCTTAGATGATGCTAGACGTGGATTTGAAGATGGACTAAAAGAATTAGAAGTAGATGCTGAAATAGTTTATCAAAATGCACAAGGTGATATACCTAACTCCTTAAGTATAGCTCAAAAATTTGTCAAAGATAAAGTTGATTTAATATACGCCATAGCAACACCAGCGGCACAAAGTGCAAAACAAGCAACAAAAGATATTCCTGTATTATTCAGTGCGGTTACAGATCCTGTTAAATCTGAAATTGTTGCTGATTGGGATAATGTTGGTGGAAATGTAACTGGTACATCTGATATGGCTCCTACTGAATCACAATTGAAAATGTTTAAAGAAATTGACAGTAACATTAAAAAAATAGGTATTTTATACAATACAGGAGAAAGCAATTCAGAAATTCAAATAGATGAGGTTAAAGAATTAGCACCAGCCGAAGGATTGGAAGTAGTTACAGTTGGAGTTACAAATACCAGCGAAATCCCTCAAGCCATAGATTCTCTATTAAAAAAAGTTGATGCTGTTTATATATTAAGTGACAATTTAGTTGCATCATCTGTAGAATTAGTCTCTAAAAAGCTTATAGAAAACAAAAAAATCTCTGTTTCTGCTGAGGAAACCCAAGTAAGAGGCGGAATTCTTGTAACAAATGGACTTAGCTACTATGAACTAGGAAAACAAACAGCTAAGATGGCTAAAGAAATTCTTGTAGATAAAAAAGATATATCAACTATACCAGTTGGAATAGCTGAGAAAACTATAACCACTGTAAACGAAAAAACCTTAACTGAATTAGGATTGGATGCAAATCTATCAATATTTAAAGATGCAGTAAAGGTTGGGAATTAGGAAAGAAAGGATGTAAACTATGAATTCATTAATAATAACATCAATTGAGCAAGGATTAGTATTTGCAGTTCTGGCAATGGGGGTATTTTTAACATATAAGGTATTAGATATGTCAGACCTATCCGTTGAAGGTACCTTCCCTTTCGGTGCCTTTATATTCGCTAAGTTTATTTCAATGGGGGTTAATCCAATAGTGAGTTCTTTATTGGCTTTTGCCTTTGGAACTCTTGCTGGATTAATGACCTCTACCCTATTTATAAAATTAAAAATTAAGCCCTTATTAGCTGGTATTCTTACTATGACAATGCTTTATTCTGTTAATCTTAGAATTAATAATAAAGCAAATATACCATTATTTAAGTTTGCTTCAGTGTTTGATTATGGTCCTGCCTTACTTGTGTTATTAGTAATAGTTCTATTAATCAAGATAATATTAGATCAATTCTTAAAAACAGAGACAGGGTATTTGTTAATAGCAACAGGTGATAATGAATCTCTAGTTAAATCCTTGGGACAAAATAGCAATAAATACAAAGTAATAGGACTTATGATAGCAAATGGTTTAGTTGCATTGAGTGGTGCTTTGATGGCACAAATTCAAGGTTTTGCTGATATAACAATGGGAAGTTCAATTATTGTAGTAGCTCTTGCTTCTATAATTATAGGAGATACTATAATGAAAAATTCAAGTATACTAAAAAATACTACTAGAGCTATATTAGGAGCAATTATTTATAAAATCATAGGAGGAATTGCTATAGATTTAGGATTATCTCCTAATGATTTAAAAGCAATTAATGCAATCATAGTAATCGTCTTTATTGCTTACAACAATTTTGCAGTTGATTTATTAGGATTAAAAAAAAGGAGAGTGAAAAAATATGCTAAGAATACAGAACCTGTCAAAGAATTTTAACATAGGAACCGATAACGAGATAAATTTATTTAATAATTTTAATTTAAAAATAGAAAAAAATAAATGCACAGCAATTATAGGCTCTAATGGTTGCGGAAAAAGCACTCTCCTAAATATGATTTCAGGAAGTATATTAGCAGATAAAGGGCAAATCTATTTAAATGGTAAAGACATAACAAAATTAAAAGAAGAACAAAGATCCATCAATATAGGTAGAGTTTATCAAGACCCATCTATGGGAGTGTCCCCTAGCCTAACTATCTTAGAGAATATGGCCTTAGCTGATAAGAAGGGGGAACGATTCACTCTAAAAAGATTGATTAGAAAAAATAATATTAATAAATATAAAGAAATTTTAAAGACATTGGATTTAGGACTTGAAGATAAGCTTAATACAAAAGTCAAGTTTCTATCAGGTGGTCAAAGGCAATCACTATCTCTGGTAATGGCTGCAATGAAACATCCAGATTTATTACTCTTAGATGAACATACAGCAGCCCTTGACCCTAAAACATCAAGTGTTATTATGAAAAAGACTAAGGAATTAATTGAAAAATTCTCAATAACTACCATTATGATTTCTCACAATATGAAGGATGCCATTGAGTATTCAGACAGAATAATTATGCTTGATAAAGGAGAGATTGTTTTGGATAAACCTAGCAAGGATGTAACTGAAAAAGAATTGATGGATATATATATTGCCAAAATGAATGAATATGTAGCATAAAGGCTAACCTGTGCAGGTTAGCCTTATTTTTTTAATTAATGTTACATTTTTGCACTTTCATATTCGTATTTATAATGCAATTTTTCACCTTTACTCAATTGGTTATCATAATCAAGTAATATCTCCTTAGACTCTTTAAATAGTACTAACAATGCTATTAGATTTGGGATTACCATAATTCCGTTAAACATATCCGCTAAATCCCAAACTAAACCAACTTTTTGGTATGAGCCTAATACTATAAAAATTAAAACAATTACCTGATAAACCCTTAATGCATTTTTCCCTTTAAATAAGAATCTAATATTATTCTCACCAAAATAATACCAACCTACTACAGTAGTAAAAGCGAAGAATGTTAAACAAATTGCTAAGAATATCTGACCAAATGTACCAAAGGCAATAGTAAACGCTTCTTGAGTTATTGCTGCGCCTTCAAGCCCTAAATTATGTGCTCCAGTTGATATTACTACGATTGCTGTTGCACTACATACTAAGATAGTATCAATAAAAACTGCTATCATTGCTGATAGACCTTGTTCTGCAGGATGGTTAACATCAGCTACAGCATGTGAATTTGGAGTTGATCCCATACCAGCTTCATTGGAGAATAATCCCCTTGCTATACCAAATCTTACTGCCTTCATTATACCTATTCCTGCCGCTCCTCCCAAAACAGCTTCTGGGTCAAAAGCGCCTACGAAAATTTCTTTAAATGTTGATCCTATACTGCCCCTAAACATAATCATAACAATAATTGACCCAACAATATAAATTACAGCCATTATTGGTACTACCATTTCAGCAAATGATGCAATCCTTTTCATACCACCGATAAAAATCAATCCTGCAACTATGGCTATACCTATACCAACAATTAATTGGGGTATACCAAATGCAGTACTAACAGCACCAGCAATGGAATTGGACTGAACCATATTACCAACAAACCCTAAAGCTATAACTAAAGATATAGCAAAGAAGGATGCTAAACCTTTACTTCCCATTCCATTTCTTATATAGTATGCTGGTCCTCCTACTAATTGTCCGTCACTATCTACTTCACGATATTTTTGAGCTAAGGTAGCTTCGATAAAAATTGTTGACATTCCAAAAAATGCAGATACCCACATCCAAAAAACTGCTCCTGGTCCGCCAAGGGTTATAGCTGTAGCAACTCCAGCAACATTCCCAGTTCCAATCTGTGCAGCAATAGATGTCGCCAAGGCCTGGAATGATGACATACTTCCTTCCTTGCTTTCTTCCTTCTTGAAAACTCCTCCAAATACTCTCTTTGCTGCAGTTCCAAATCTGGTTATCTGTGGAAAACCTAATCTTATTGAGAATAATATGCCAAATCCAACTAGTCCAACTACTAAAACATATTTCCAAAGAAGTTCATTTACAAAGCTGACTATTGTTTCCAATACTGACATAACTCAAAACCTCCTTTTTATTTACTAGTACTATAACGATTATATCGTTAATATTATAACAATTTTGAGTGGATTTGTCAATGTAGTAGTGTGATAAGTCATGAAAGCTACTGATGAAAGAAAAATGCTAGCTTATAAGCTAGCATTTATATTATATCTATTTATGTGCATGTTTATGATATTCTTTTTCTACCAATTCTTTTACGAGTTTTTCATCTGCTACATATGGTAATGTGATATGATCTGTTTCACTAAACATTGCGTTGTATTCTGCAACTGTTGAAATAGAGTTTTCATTTCTAGCCCAAGCACGTCTTGCAACTCCGCCCATTACGTCCCATGGCATTGCAGTTTTTAATATAGTATCTACTCTTTCACTTCCATCAAGTACCATACCAAATCCACCATTGATAGATTTACCAATACCTACTCCACCACCATTGTGAAGAGCGATTAAGCTCATACCCCTTGCAGCATTACCAGCGAAACATTGAGTAGCCATATCAGCCATTACATTACTACCATCATATATATTGGATGTTTCTCTAAATGGTGAGTCTGTACCAGCTGTATCATGGTGGTCACGACCTAGCATAATTGGTCCAACTTCTCCATTTCTAACCATTTCATTGAATTTTAACGCAATCTTAGTTCTTCCTAATGCATCTTGGTATAAAATTCTCGCTTGAGTACCAACTACTAATTGGTTCTTCTCAGCGTCTCTAATCCAAATCCAGTTGTCTCTATCTTGACCTCTTCTATCTGGATCTATACAATCCATAGCAGCTTTATCAGTCTTAATTAAGTCCTCATGTTTACCACTTAAGCAAACCCATCTAAATGGTCCATATCCATAGTCAAATAGCATTGGTCCCATAATGTCTTCAACGTAGGATGGGAAAATAAATCCTTCTGATTCATCTACACCATTCTTAGCGATATCTTTTGCACCAGCGTCAAATACAGACTTCATAAATGCATTACCATAGTCAAAGAAGTATGTTCCTCTATTTACTAATTCTTTAATTAATTCATAATGGTGAACTAAAGATTTATTTACTTCTTTAATAAATTGTTCTTTATCTTCAAATAACATCTTTGTTCTTTCTTCAAATGTCAACCCTTGTGGACAGTATCCTCCATCATAAGGAGCATGACAAGATGTTTGGTCAGATAATAATTCTATATGAATATTGTTGTTTACTGCATACTCTAATAGGTCAACAATGTTTCCATAATATGCTAATGCAGTAGCTTTCTTTGCATCCATAGCTTCTTTAGCGACCTTGAATAATTCACCTAAATCTTCATAGTAATAATCAATCCAACCTTGTTCAAGTCTTGTATTGATTCTTGATAGGTCAACTTCTGCAATAATTCCAACTGCTCCAGCTATTTTAGCTGCTTTACCTTGAGCACCACTCATTCCGCCAAGACCAGAGCTTACAAACATATGTCCACTAAGATCTTTATCATGTGGAACACCTAATTTTAATCTTCCAGCATTTAATATGGTATTGAATGTACCATGGACGATTCCTTGAGGTCCAATGTACATCCAGCCACCAGCAGTCATTTGACCGTAGTTAGCAACTCCCATGGCTTGAGCTTTTATCCAATGCTCTTGATTGTCAAACATACCTACCATTAAAGCGTTTGTAATTATAACTCTTGGGCTTTGTTTACTTGATTTAAATAATCCTAGTGGGTGTCCAGATTCGATTACCAATGTTTGATCATCTGTTAATTCTTCTAGGTATTTTTTAACAAGTCTATATTGCATCCAGTTTTGGAATACTTGACCTGTCTCCCCATAAGTAACTAATTCATAAGGATAAAGAGCAACATCAAATGATAAGTTGTTGTCTATCATGACTTGAAATGCTTTTCCTTCAATGCATTTTCCTTTGTACTCATCAATTGGTCTTCCGAAGATTATTTCATCTGGTCTAAATCTATATCCATAGATTCTTCCCCTAGTCAATAACTCTTCTAAAAATTCTGGTGCTAAAGTTTCATGTAGTTCTTCTGGGATATATCTTAATGCATTCTTAAGAGCTATTTCTGTTTCTCTTTGTGTTAATGTGAATTCCCTTTTTGGAGCCCTTCTAATCATCTTTTCAAACTTAGGATAATTAGGTAAATAATTATCTAGTTTGATTTCCATAGCTTCGCCTATCTGAATATTACTTAGCATAAAAACCCTCCTATTATAAATTTTATTTATTGTTCATTTGGTATTATTATGAACTTAATTCATATTACTCTATTATTTTTAATGCAATATTCATGCCAATGGTTTCATATCATTGTCATTTCTACTGAAATAGAGAACTCTCCTCTTCCATAATATTGAAAACTAGAGATTCCTCGACTTCACACAGGATGACAATAAGGATACCCCATTCATTCTATTCTTAGCCAAGGTCTTTAAGATGTGTTTGAAAATCAAACACTTTAGCTATTAAAACTTAAAAATAATCAAAATTACACATTCGAATAAAGTGTTTGAAAATCAAACACATTGTATTGTTTTCATACACTAAGTTAGATTCTTATTTAAGTCCAATTTTCTCATCCTATAAATAAGGCTTTGTCTTGAAACACCTAAATCCTTAGCTGTTCTTGTTACGTTCCACTTATTATTCCCCAAGGACTTTAAAATTAAATCTTTTTCAAATTCACTTATTTTTTCTTCAAGTGATTCCACAGATTGATTTTCCATCTTATTTTCTTGGTTGTTCGTATTCATAATATCTAAAATATATTTAGGAATATTTTCTTGTCTTAAATAGATATCCCCCTCTTCTGTTCTTACCATTATATTTTCGATAAAATGCTCAAGTTCTCTAATATTTCCTGGCCAACAATATTCCTTCATAAACCCTTTTAAATTAGCAGTAATTTCAGATACATTTTTATTCAAATTTAAATTATTTCTTGATATATAAAACTTTGATAAATCAAATATATCATTATCCCTTTCTCTAAGGGGTGGGATGACAAGATTATATCCTGCAATTCTATAATATAAGTCCTGTCTCAATCGCCCCTCTTCCATTAGCTTATAGGGATCCTCATTCATAGCACTGATTACCCTACATTTAACTGGGTACATTTCCTTGC
>JAPXKQ010000119.1:0-7151 GCA_033809995.1 Tissierellaceae bacterium | reverse complement strand
TATTAAAAGAATAGGGGATTTTGCTGTCATGAAACTAAATAAGAATTTTAAAACCTCATTT
Organism: Tissierellaceae bacterium; assembly: GCA_033809995.1. Classification (GTDB taxonomy): domain Bacteria; phylum Bacillota; class Clostridia; order Tissierellales; family Tissierellaceae; genus Paratissierella. The sequence continues at coordinate 7,090 of JAPXKQ010000119.1, read as the reverse complement.
TTGATGAGCTAATACCTCATACTCTTTTTTATTTAGTTTTAAAAACTTAATTATGCAATTTCCTCATTTCAATAAATATTATTTGATATACTGGGAGGTAAAATTGAAAAAATATAAAATTGGTTATACGACTGGAGTTTTTGACTTATTTCATATTGGTCATTTGAATTTATTGAAAAGAGCTAAAGAGCAATGTGAATATTTAATAGTTGGTGTTACAACTGATGAAGAAGTTTACATAGAATTGGAGTCGAATCGAGCATACCAGTTGATAATGTTCTACAAGGTGGGTTAGTAGCTAAGATAGATTTAAAAACCGGTGTCATTGGTAAAGCTAAATCATATTATACCACGAGCGAATTTAGTAATCACCCGGAATCTAAAGCAAAGATTGAGGGTGTTCAAGTTCCTTTCTGGGATACAGTAAAGAAGAAAATTATCGAAGTTGCGGAGAATTTTCCGTATATTTATTTTATGGCATGGGATATAGTTATTACTGAAGACTCGTTCAGTGTTATTGAAATAAATGCTTCTACAGGCATAGATTTAATTCAGTTATGGGGTGGAGAAAAAAACAAGGAACTTGGTAGATTTTATAAGAAGCATAACATATTCAGGTAAGAATAATACTTTTTCAAATAATGTTTTTATAACTCGAATTCAGAATTTAAATTGTATATTAGGAGTATAAATATGACTAAAGCAACTAAAACAGCTAAATCAGCATTAATAATTATTGTATTAACCTTTGGGAGTAAATTATTGGGGTTTATTCGTGAAACTTTAATAGCAGCAAAGTTTGGTTCGGGAATGGAGACAGATACTTTTTTTGTTGCTTTAACCGCTACAGGGTTAGTTACTACATTAATCAGTAATGCCATAACTACAACATTTATTCCTATATTATCAGAGGTAGAAGTTAAGGAAGGGAAAAAAGGTAAAATTGAACATACCAACAATATGATAAATATAATTTTAGTATTATCTTCAATATTAATTATAGTAGTTTGGCTTATAACTCCATTAATAATTAGATTGATTGCTAAAGGTTTTGAAGGTGAACAATTTAATTTAGCAGTTTCTCTAACTAGAATAGGATTACCTATGATATTGTTTAGCGGTGTTATTGGATCTTTAACTGGTTTTTTACAAAGTGAACGCCTACATATTTCATCTGCGGCTATAGGATTCCCTTTTAATTTTGTTTATATTATCTTTTTGTTGTTTTTATCTTCCAAATTTGGGATAAAGGGACTTATGGTGGCAGCTGTAATTGCTGTAATATCTCAAATTATTATATAGATTCCAGAAGCAAGTAAAGCTGGATTTAGGTATAAGTTCCTATTCGACTTTAGAGATGAATACATAAAGAAAGTTCTCTTTTTAAGTGCTCCAGTACTTATAGGTGTGGCTATTAATGATATAAATATTATTGTAAATAGGACATTAGCATCAGATTTAATAGCTGGAAGTATATCAGCATTAAACTATGCCAGTAAATTAAAGAATCTTGTACTAAGTGTTTTTGCATCTGCCATTACTACTGTAATTTTCCCCTTGTTAGCTGAAGAGTTTAGTGGTGATAATATTGCAGGGGTTAAGAAGATAATGGGATATGGAGTTAATATAATATTACTCATAACTATTCCTGCGGCTGTAGGTCTTATAGTGTTGTCTACACCTATTGTACAGATTGCTTTTCAAAGAGGAGCTTTTACGGCTGAAGATACTATGATGACCTCTTATGCTCTAGTTTTTTATTCATTAGGATTAGTTGCTTCTTCATTGAGGTTACTTATTACTAGGGTTTATTATTCACTACATGACACTAGAACCCCTATGATAAACGGAGCTATTTCTGTTTTATTTAATGTCATACTAAATTTAATATTAGTAAGGTATATGGCACATGGCGGTTTAGCGTTAGGGATGAGTATTTCCACTACGATAGCTACTTTATTGATGTTTTATGGATTAAAAAAGAAGATTGGCTCATTAGGTACAAAAGGCTTTATATCAACATTCTATAAATCTGGACTAGCTTCATTAGCTATGGGGATAATTGTATATATTTTATATAATACAATGTATACTTTTCTAGGAGTATCCAAACTTCATAACTTAATTTCATTGTTATTTGCCATAGGAGTTGGTATTATCTTATATGTAGTATTCTGTTATTTGTTTAAGATTAGGGAGATTAGAGACGTAGTTATTAAGTTGAGGGATATATTATTTAAATAATCTTGTAAGCTGTTTAACATTTGAGATAAAATAAGGAGTGTTATAATAATATGAAAGTACGCAAAGCTGTCATACCAGCAGCAGGATTAGGTACTAGGTTTTTACCTGCTACTAAGGCCCAACCTAAGGAAATGCTTCCAATCGTAGATAAGCCTACTTTACAATATATAATTGAAGAAGCTATTGAATCTGGTATAGAGGAAATCCTCATAATCATAGGTAGGAATAAATCTTCCATTGAGAATCATTTTGATAGATCAGTTGAATTAGAACTAGAACTTGAGAAATCAGGAAAATTAGATCTCTTAGAAGAGTTACGTAGGATTTCAGATATGGCTAATATTCATTATGTAAGGCAAAAGGAGCCTAAAGGCCTAGGACATGCCATACATTGTGCAAAAAGCTTCATAGGTAATGAGCCATTTGCAGTTCTACTAGGTGATGATATAGTTCATAGTGAAGATATGCCTTGCTTGAAACAGCTTTTGAAAACTTATGATAAATATAATACCACTATACTAGGGGTACAGGAAGTCGCTGATGAGGACGTAAGCAAGTATGGTATTGTAGATGGTGAAATGATTGAAGATAATATTTATACAGTGAATGATTTGGTAGAAAAACCATCTTTAGAGGATGCTCCTTCAAATGTAGCCATACTTGACAGATATGTAATTAACCCAGAGATCTTTAATATACTAGAGCGCGTCAAACCAGGAAAGGGTGGAGAAATCCAATTGACAGACGGGCTAAAGGAATTAGCCAAAAGAGAAGCAATGTGTGCATATATCTTTGAAGGGAAAAGGTATGATGTAGGAAATAAGTTAGGTTTCTTAGAAGCAACTGTAGAGTTTGCTTTAAGAAGAGATGATTTAAGGGATGACTTTATTGAGTATTTAAGAGGAATAGTTAAGAATCTAGGTCAGTAACATAAAGGATTAGAAAGTGATTATAATCTAATTTAATATATAAAGTTTAAGAAATTATGGAATGGATAGGTTACGCTAAATAGGACAGATCTTTACTTACCATGGTACAAAAATCATTAGGAGATTTAATGACCAGATAGTGATATGATTAAGATTTTAAGAAACAGATAGTAAAGACTTATAACCAAAGATATCACAGTTACAGATGCCTTGATGATGAATATGGCGTAGCTGCTCCTACAGTTAGGACCTGAGTCCTTAGATATAATAATTCAAATCTTTTGATGTAGAAGATAATAGAACTGAAGAGGACAAAGAATTAATAGAGCTTAGATAAAAAGTAAAACAGCTTGAAATGGAGAATGATATTTAAGTAAGCAGCACTACTGCTAGGCAAAAAGTAGACCTTATCATTTCTGATAGAGAGAAATACAGTATTAGTGCAATGTGTAAACTTTAAAGGTCAAAAGAAGTTTAGTATATTACCATTTAAGTAAAGAGCCTTTTACCCTTAAAATGAAGAAGCTATAATTATAAGCCACATTAAAGATATTTTCAGGCATAGTAGAAATAATTATGGAACACGAAAAATTAAAGTAGAGTTAGATAGACTATCCTAAAAGGTTTCTAGAAGTTTGTACTTTAATAGATCTATACAATAGAGAGATAATTGGCTATTCAGCATGAGTTAAGAAAGATGCTTAGCTTATAGAGACCGCACTACTAAGGTGAAAGTACTATCTAAAAGATAAAAAGTTTTTACTCGGATCGTGGTAATTAATATGATAATGCACTAATAGATAACATCTTAAATACTTTTAAAAAGGATTCATGCCTCTTTGGGTTATATTTCACCAATTAAATATAGAGAATCTAATGCTATAAAACTAGGACAAGCATTAATAGACGTAGGATTTAATAAGAAATCATGTAAGTTAAAAGGTAAAAAAATAATACTAGAGGTATATGTTATAAACGAAGTTAAAATATACATATTTTATTATTTTAATATGCACATAAAAATATTTTCCTATAGTACATAACGTTTGAAAGATAGAATATACAAAGAACCTTATAATCGGTCTATCCTCAAATATGAATATTCTTTAGTTTTGAGATAATCTTACAGAAATGGGGAGATTTTCAATTTCCTATACCAAAAACTAGTTGCAAACACTAACTGAAAAATATAAAATTGAATGGAAAGCACCAAAAAAATCAAGTGGTATTGATGATTATAAAAATTGAATTTGTGGAAAATAGATGACGTGATATATATTGTATCACTAAATGCATAATATGTATTAATAATCTATAATAAAGGATGGTTTCTATATGAGTGTTAATAAACCTATAAAGCAAGCTGTAATTCTTGCTGCAGGAGAGAGGAAAGATTTTAACAGACCTGTTGGATTTCTTGAATTAGAAGAAACTTTTATAGCAGAAAGGCTTATAAGAATTCTAAAAGATAAAGGGATTGAAAAAATAATTATAGTGACTGGATACGAGAGTCAGTATTTTGCAAGCTTGGATATAAAGGGATTAGAACTTGTATACTCAGATAGGTACAAATGGACAGGAACTATGCATTCATTAGCTTTAGCTAGTGAGCATGTTAATAATAACTTTCTACTGATAGAAGGAGATCTGATTTTTGAGGAAAGAGCAATAGATTACTTACTAGATGATGAGTCTCAAAATTGTCTAGTTTTGGTCAATGAATCTGGTTCAGGTGATGAAGCATTAGTTGAAACCAGAAATGGGAATGTTTTTAGAATTTCAAAAGATATTCATCAACTCTCTAAGATAGATGGTGAGTTTATTGGATTATCCAAAATATCGTACCAAACGTATAAGGACATGCTTTTAGATTTTAGATATAGTCAAAACCCATATTTGCATTATGAATATGTTCTATTAAATGTTAAAGATAAACATAACATTGGTTATACAAAGATTGATGATTTGGTTTGGAGTGAAATTGATACACAAAAACAATATGAGAATTTAAAATATTTCATTTATCCAAAGCTAAAAAGAAGAGAAGTTGAGTTTAAAGAGAAGTACATCATTCATTTGGTTAAAGATATTATGGGAGAAAATTATGAAGTTAAACTACCGATTGAGAAGCTTGGTGGAATGAATAATGATAACTATAAGGTAAGTACAAATTTGAAGGATTTTGTTTTTAGATTACCTGGAAGAGGTTCAAACGAATCGGTAAATAGAGATAGTGAATTAGCAAATTCACGTATAGCTTATGATATAGGATTAGATTGCAATATTGTTTATTTTGATAAAAGAACAGGCATAAAAATTGCAGAATATATTGAGGAAGCTGAAACATTAAACATTGCAACGGCTAAAAGAGAAAATAATATGGAATTGATGGCATATGCGTTAAATATTTTACACAATAGTGAGAAAAGATTCTATAGAGATTTTGACCCATTTAAAGAGATAGAGGAATATAAAGAAACGATAATTAATGAAGGAAGAGAACTACTAGAAAACTACAAAGAGTTAGATAGTATAGTATCATATTTAAGTAGAGAATTAGATAAAATGCGAATGGAATATGTTCCATGCCACCTAGATGCTTGGCCAGAAAACTTCGTTAAGGGTAAAGACAAAATATACCTCATAGACTGGGAATATAGTGCTAATTATGATAGGCTTTGGGATGTAGTTTCAATAGGCTTAGAATGTGAGTTTTCTCAGAATGAAGAAGAATTATTCTATTCTAAATATTTTGGTCGAAAGCCTACTTATAAAGAGATTAAGAAAATGGATTTATTAAGAGTACTTATGGATATGTACTGGAGCATGTGGTCACTATCTAAGGTAAGTTGTGGAGAAAAAGATCTTTACGATTATTCTTATGGACGATATACTAGGGGTATTGCTAACTTTAATAGCTTATAGTAAAAGTATTAGGGAGGTATAGAGTAGATGAATGCAATTATTTTAGCTGCGGGTATGGGTACAAGGCTTAGACCACTTACAAATTATACGCCAAAAGCACTAGTAAAAGTAAATGGTGAGCCGATTATTGAAAAGCAAATAAAATACCTAAAAGACATAGGAATAGAGGATATAACCATTGTAACTGGGTATTTGAATCAAAAATTTGATTATTTGGTTGATAAATATGGTGTTAAAACCATATTTAATGATAAATATGATGTCTATAACAATGGCTATACTATGTACCTTGTAAAAGACATATTACAAAATAGTTATGTTCTTGAGGGAGACGTATATTTAACCAGAAATTTTTTACAAACGGACATTAATGAGTCTACATATTTTGCAGGAAAGAAAGAAAATTTTATTAATGAATGGGTATTAGAGTTCAATAATCTTAATGAAGTTACTAATATAAAAATAGATAGTGGAACTGATTATATTATGTCTGGTGTTTCATATTGGACAACAGAAGATGGCAGGATGATTAAAACTAAACTTGAAGAAATAGTTGAGAATAATAGCTTTGAAAATTTGTTCTGGGATGATTTAGTAAAAGATAATCTTCAAGATTTTAATATTAAGATAAGTTTGATTGAATCAACAGATTGGTTTGAAATAGATTCGATTATAGACCTAGAAAAAGCCGAGGGATATGAGAAACGAAGAGTATATCAAAATCCTGAGGTATGATTGCTAAAGAAGAAAACTGCAGTTTATTAATGATAATAATGATAATATCAAAAGTGATTGGATTTAAAAGAAAGTAAGTTCTTTCTTATGTAGTATAATATAATCTGTGATTTTGAGATATTAATTGCTCTTTTGCAGATGCTAAACTATATATGTACCAATAAAACAGGCTTGCCAATCAAAAAGTGTACCACCTTTACCAACTCTTCCCATATAATATATTTGAACGAATATAAACGTATGGGAGGTATATGAGG
>JAPXKQ010000118.1:0-7193 GCA_033809995.1 Tissierellaceae bacterium | reverse complement strand
AATCATTTGTCAAGCCCAATATTAACATGAGCTTAATTCTAGCTTTCTGTCCAGGAAGATTTTTGCCGAATATAACCCCTAACTCCCTTAGATGCCTGCCTCCTCCTTCATATCCATATGTATCTAAGACCCTTCCTGTGGGACATCTGGACACCATTACCACGGGAATACCCTTATCTATGGCTTTTTTTACTCCTGTAATCATAGCAGGTGGAATATTACCACGACCTAATGCTTCTATAATAATTCCCTTATATCCAGCATCAATATAAAAATCCAGTATATCAGATTCCATACCAGGATAACATTTTATTAAGGAGACCTTATTTTCAATAGTATGGGTTTCTATGAATTGTCTTTTTACTATATCCCTATAAAAGATCACCTCATCGTTGTCAACAATCCCTAAAGGGCCAAACTCTGGAGATTTAAAGGTATCTAGGGATAGTGTATTAGTCTTAGTTACTTCACTAGCAGCATTTACTTCGTTATTCATTACTACTAGGACGCCCTTGTTCATAGCATTTTGAGAAATAGCCGTGCAAATGGCTGCCGATAGATTACTAGAGCCATCGTATCCTAATTCAGAATTATTCCGCATAGCACCTACAACTATTACGGGTTTTGAGGATTTTACAGTAAGATCTAGTAGATAAGCTGTTTCTTCTAAGGTATCAGTGCCATGAGTAACTACTATACCAGTTATATCATCTCTTTTTATAATATCGTTAACTAATATAGAAAGCTCCATCATCATATCTGGTGTAATATGGGGACTAGGTAGATTAGAGAAATTGATTATCTCAATGTCGGAAAATTTTTCTATATTGGTGACCATTGCCATTATCTCCTCTGAAGTGAGGGCGGGAATTGCAGCATGAATTCTTGGGTCTATTTTCATGGAAATGGTGCCACCAGTAAATATAATAGCTACTTTATTATTATGAGACATGAAAAAACCTCCTTAATATATGATAATTATATTTTATCATATATTGAAAAGGTTGAAAAAATCAAAAAAGAAAAAAGGCTCCAGATGGAGCCCCCATCCATAATGGATGTAAACAAACCGTTCAAAAGGGGTATTGGGAATAGAGATCTTATTTGAGGTTACCAGGGGGATAACCACGTACAAATTATAGCAAATTACGACAGAGTTTGCAATACCTTTTTCAAAAAAAATTAAAATATTTTCGATAAGCTTTACTTTTACCTTTAACATGGTATAAAAATCCTATATAATAATATATACAATTACTATATTTGTGCAAGGGGGATTAATGTGGATAAAGATATTTTGTTAGCAAAATCGGGATTGGAAAAAAGTGGATTCAAAGTTGAGATATTTGAAAACATAGATGAGGTAAGAAGGAGTTTATTAAAGGAGATTAAGGTCAGTGAATCTATAGCTTTTGGTGGCTCAATGACCTTAGATGATATAAAGCTTTATGAAGCATTCAAAGAAAGGGGTAATGAAGTATTTTGGCATTGGAAAGCAGAAAATAGGGCTAAGGAGCTAGAGCTAGCTAAAAATAGTCAAATCTACATAACCAGTACCAATGCTTTAACCTTGGATGGCAAATTGGTAAGCATGGATGGAGTGGGAAATAGGGTTTCATCTATGTTTTATGGACATGAAAAGGTATATATAATAGTTGGAAGGAATAAAATATGTAAAGATTATGATGAGGCTAGAGAAAGAATTAAAAAGATAGCAGCACCTAAAAATGCCCAGAGATTGAGTACCCATACGCCTTGTAGATATACAGGAGAATGTAATGATTGTGATTCATCTGATAGGATATGTAGAGTAGAAGTTATAATTCATAGAAATCCAACGGGCGGAGATATTAGAATCTATTTAGTAGATGAAGATTTAGGATATTAAAAACTAGATGGGGTGGTACTTTTGAAAGTATATTTGGATAACTGTGCTACAACAAAACCTAGAGAAGCAGTTATAGAAGAAATGGTCCAAGTACTAAGAGAGGATTATGGAAACCCTTCTTCCTTACACAGGATGGGTTTTAATATAGAGAGAAGGATTGAACAAACTAGAGAGACCATTAGCACATTTTTAAAAGTAGATAAGGATGAAATATATTTTACTTCAGGGGGTACGGAAAGCAATAATCTTGCTATTCAGAGTATAATAAATAAATATCATAGAAAGGGTAAACATATAGTAACTACCGGGATAGAGCATCCATCAATATTAAATGTATTAAAGCATTATAAACAAAGAGGGTATGAAATTACCTATTTAAAGGTAGACGAGAATGGACTAATTTCCTTAGAAGAATTTAGGAACAGTATAAGAGAAGACACTATATTGGTATGTATAATGCTAGTGAACAACGAAGTAGGTAGCATACAACCTATTGGAGAGATAAAAGATATTTTAAGGGGCAAAGGATCCCATGCTCTTTTACATGTAGATGGCGTTCAAGCTTTTGGAAAGATCCCGGTGGATATAAATGGGTGGGGTATAGATACTTTTTCCTTTAGCGGCCATAAGATATATGGACCTAAAGGTGTTGGAGGATTATATGTAAATAAGAAATTAAAGCTAGAGCCTATAATATTTGGAGGTAATCAGGAAAAGGGACTTCGTTCTGGTACGGAAAATGCTCCTGGTATAATAGGTTTGGGTAAAGCTGTTGAAATTATAGGGAAAAACTGTGAAAAAGAAAGGGAAACTGTAACAAAATTAAAATCTTATTTTATTGACAGATTAAAGGAGAATATCCATATTATTAAAATTAACAGTCCTGTAGATGAAAGTTGTTCTCCATATATATTGAATGTATCATTTAAATACGTTAGAGGAGAGGTATTGTTGCACTATTTGGAGGATAAAGGTATATATGTATCTACTGGTTCTGCATGTTCTTCTAGGGGGACAGATAAAAGTCATGTATTACAAGAAATGGGGTTATCTCCTTTAGATATTGATGGGGCAATTAGATTTTGTTTCTCCTATGAAAATACCATAGAAGATATTGATTATACTATAGATGTATTAAAAAATTCAGTAGAAGAAATTCGACAAATAACCATGAGGTGATAAAATTGGATAAGGTTCTTAGCATAAGTTTAGGGGAAATTGCATTAAAAGGGCTAAACAGGAAGTATTTTGAAGATAAATTGATATCAAGGATTAAAAAATCCATAAAAGATACAGACTATGAAAGTATATATAAAGAACAAGGAAAGTTTTATATTGAAGCTCCGGAAAAAGATTTTAATTATATAATCAATAAATTAGAAAAGATATTTGGTCTAGTATATATAAGCCCTTGTATTAGAGTAGATAAGGATATGGAACAAATAGAAAAAGCTTCTATAAAGATAATGGAAGAAAAACTATCTAAAGAAACTATAAGTACTTTTAAGGTAATCACTAATAGAGTAGATAAAAGCTTTCCTAAGAAATCACCGGAAGTATCAAGAGAAATAGGAGCTGTAATATTAAAAAAATTTAACGATTTAAGCGTAGATGTACACAATCCAGAAATATATATATATATAGACATAAAGGAAAATTGCTATATATATGTAGACAAGATAAAAGGATATGGAGGTCTTCCAGTTGGCACCAATGGCCGAGGCTTGCTTTTACTATCTGGAGGAATTGATAGTCCAGTAGCAGGATTTATGATGGCAAAACGTGGAGTCGAGATAAGTGGAGTTCATTACCATAGCTATCCTTTTACCAGCGAAAGGGCTGAAGAAAAGGTTAAGAATCTAGCTGAAATATTGAGCTTATATGCTGGCCCAATAAAACTATATAGTGTAAATATATTGGCCATACAAAAAGAACTAAATGCCAAATGTCCTGAGGATGAAATGACTATACTATCTCGCAGATTTATGATGAGGATAGCTGAAAGAATAGCTAAAGGGAACGGGATAGATGCTCTTATTACAGGAGAAAACTTAGGGCAAGTTGCGTCTCAAACTATAAATGGAATATCTGTTATAAACGCAGTAGTTGATATGCCAATATTAAGGCCTTTAATTGGATTTGATAAGGTAGATATAATCGATTTAGCCAAGGAAATAGAAACCTATGAAACATCCATTCTTCCTTATGAAGATTGTTGTACCTTGTTTTTGCCAGATCATCCAGTAACCAGGCCTAAATTAAAAAACATAGAAAAATCGGAAGAAAATTTAAATATAGACAGATTAGTTGATAGTGCCATTGAAACCATGAAAATCTATAATATTGGTTAAAGAAAAAATGGGAAAAAATGATATTTTATATTGACATACCTGTCGGGTGGGTATAAAATATATTAAAGGCAATTTTAATCATGCTGAAAGGGGGACAGGAAAAATTGCCTAAAGTCGTAGATTATGAAGAAAAAAAGCAAGAGATAATAGAGAAGGCAAGAATAGTATTTACAAAACGTGGGTACCATAATACCAGTCTTTCTCATATATCGAAAAAATGCGGGATAGGTAGAACAACTATTTATCAGTATTTTAAAAACAAAGATGAAATATTCTACCACACCGTTGGGAGTACCTTAGAAGAAATTCAAACTCAGCTTGATGTAATAACGGCCAACGAAGGATTGTCCTTTACAGAAAAATTAAAATTGGTAATACATCAATTAACAGAAGAACAGAAGGATAACAATATATTTATGTTGCTTTTGGAGACATGGCTTGTATTGAATAGAGAAAAAAATGAAATGCTTGAAAAATTGAAGCAAAATACGCAGCAATTAAAAGATACTATCGAGGATTTAATTGAAGGGGCAATTAGAGAAAAGGAAATCAAGCCTATAGATAGCAGGAGTTTTGCTGAAACCATATATACATTTATTGAAACCTTTACTTTACAGAGAACTTCCGATAACATGAACTCCAAGGCCAAGATAGAATCGTTAAATCTATTAATTGATGGTTTGAAAGCTTAAATTAGGGGGGATTATAATGGCAAGTGTGAAACAGTTAGTTAGCACTGCAGTGATGAATGAAGGGTTAAAATATATTGAGAAAAACCCAATGGAAAATATGCCCAAGCTACTGGATTGGGCTGACAAGCTAATCACAAGGGAGAACCATAAAAGATATCTCCAAAAATTTAGAGGTATAGTGGCCAATCCAGATGATAACTGGTATAAGTTGATGGAAAGATATTTTGATGAATTGTCTCCTGCTTCAAGACAAAAATTCTTGATAAATTATATGGTGAATTCTGGTATAATTGGTATCCCTATTCAAGACAAAGCTAAGGCAAAATATAATTGCAATGTACCATGGGCTGTACTTATAGATCCAACAAGTGCTTGTAATTTAAAATGTACTGGATGTTGGGCTTCAGAATATGATAAAACTGATTCATTAAGTTATGAATTATTAGATAGGGTTATAAGAGAAGGTAAAGAAATAGGAATATATATGTATATATTCTCTGGCGGAGAACCATTAGTAAGGAAGAACGATTTGATAAAGTTGGCTGAAAAACATAGCGATTGTTCATTCCTGTCCTTTACCAATGCTACTTTAGTAGATGAGGAGTTTGCAAAGAAACTTGGTGAATTGGGTAATTTTGGATTAGCTATAAGTGTAGAAGGCTATGAAGAAGATACGGATATGAGAAGGGGTAAAGGTACCTACAATAAGGTTATGGAAGCTATGGATTTATTGAAGAAAGAAGGAGTAATATTTGGCTTCTCAACTTGCTATCATAAATATAATACAGAGGCAGTAGCTGATGAGGAATATATAGACTTCTTAATAGATAAAGGCTGTATGTTTGGTTGGTATTTCACCTATATGCCTATTGGTAAGGATGCAGTTACCGATTTAATTGCAACTCCAGATCAAAGAAAATATATGTATCACAAAGTAAGGGATTTAAGATCTAAAAAGCCAATATTTTTACTTGATTTCTGGAATGATGGAGAATACGTTAGTGGATGTATAGCTGGAGGAAGAAGATACCTTCATATAAATGCTAACGGAGATGTTGAACCTTGCGCCTTTGTTCACTATTCCAATGTAAATATCAAGGATGTAAGTTTAATAGAAGCACTACAATCACCATTGTTCATGGAATATAAAAAGCATCAACCGTTTAACGAAAACCACCTCAGACCATGTCCAGTATTGGATAATCCAGAAAAGATTAGGGAAATGGTAGATGCTTCAGGAGCCTATTCTACTCAACCAATAGATAGGGAAGACGTAAGGGATTTAACTGCTAAAACCGAACCTGCTGCTAAAAACTGGGCTCCAGTAGCAGACGAACTATGGGATAAACATTTGGAGAAAAAAGCAAAAAAGAAAGCAGAAGCTGCAAGTAAATAATTTAAATAAAAAAAGCTGGGTAACCAGCTTTTTTTTATTGTTTTCCGACATGGGAGCAACTTGGTGCTGAAAGTCTAGTATGTATGGGAAGAGTTTTAGCCCTATATAGTTTAAATACTAGTATAAAAATTATAAAATTGTTTAAAAAATATTGACTTTTTATATAGATATTTATTATAATGATATAGTTAAAAAAGAAAGTTTAGTAATGATAAACATACAGTTTAGTACAATATAAATCATTGTTAGGAGGATAAAGGTGAAAATTGGTGAGAAAATAAGGCGTCTTAGAATCAAAAACTCCCTGACTCAGGAAGAGTTAGCAGATAGATGTGAACTAACTAAAGGTTTTATATCTCAAGTGGAGAGGGACTTAACTTCACCTTCAATTGCTACTTTAGTAGATATATTAGATGGGTTAGGAACAAATTTAAAGGATTTTTTTAATGAAATTGAAGATGAACAGATAGTGTTTACCAAGGAGGATGCCTTTGTTACGGAAAATGAAGATTTAAACTATAATCTAAGATGGGTTGTTCCCAATGCACAAAAGAATATAATGGAGCCTATTTTCATTGAGATTGAGCCTGGAGGAAGGACTAAGGAAGATTCTCCTCATGAAGGCGAGGAATTTGGATATGTAATAAATGGCAGTATTTTTATTCATTTTGGAAACGAGAAGCAGAAGGTTAGAAAGGGAGAAAGTTTTTATTTTAAAGCTAATGCTAACCATTATATTTCCAATGCAGGAAAGACAATAGCTAGGGTTATATGGGTGAGTGCACCACCAAGTTTTTAATAAGTATTTAAGGGGGGTTATGACGTGGAAAGAACAAATGCTATAGATTTAAAGAACATATCTAAAG
>JAPXKQ010000117.1:0-7202 GCA_033809995.1 Tissierellaceae bacterium | reverse complement strand
TCTCTATCCTTATACCTTGTTGAAATATGGTCATTAACCAATAAGCACAAATTCTCTTTTGGAAATGGAGAGCTAAGCTTGATATGGTAATCCTCCTTGTTTCCACCCAACAATTCCCTGTGGTATTCCAAAGGTGTCAAAGTTGCTGAAAAGAATATTGCTGTTCTTCCTCGTTTTAATGCTAAGTTCAATAAATATGAAGAATCTACACAGTATAGTTTTAGCACCATATTTCTTCCGTCATTTTCAATACTTGTGACATAGTGCTCATCATAAAATTCTGAAATCTTTATAAAGGTAATTAATCCGAAGTAAAACTCTAGTACCTTCTCATAATCAGGATGCTCTTTCTTTTCGATTAAAAATGGCTCCATTTGAGTTATAAGCTTTGTTATAGGGTAGTATAGTTCACTAATATCTTCCCTTTGGCAATAGCTATCCTTGATATCAGCATCCTTTTTTATTTTATTAAATATTGTATTTACCTTATTCATACTTTTGTAAATAGGTCCATATTCCTCTTCAAAAATATCCCTTAAATCTAGAAAATCTTCCTTATTTAGTGAAGCAGAGAACATTTCCCGAGACCTATCTACCAAATTGTGAGCCTCATCGATTAAAAATATAAAGTCCTTGCCTTCAGTTTCGAAAAACCTTTTTAAATAGACTTGTGGATCAAAAACATAATTATAATCACAAATCACTACATCACACCAAAGGCTTATATCCAATGTAAATTCAAAGGGACAGACATTATGCTTCTTTGCATAGGAGATTACAACCTCTCTAGACATTAAATCCTCATTTTTTAATATATCCATAATAGCGTCATTAACCCTATCATAATGCCCCTTTGCATAAGTACAATCTCTAGGGTTGCACTTTACCTTATCATTTAGACAAATCTTATCCTTGGCGGTAATTACCAAAGCCTTTGCCCGCAGTCCCTTGCTCATCATAAGCTCCATTGAGTTGAGTGGTACTTCACGGGTAATAGTCTTTGCCGTTAGATAAAATATCTTAGAGGCAAAGCCTTCTCCAATAGATTTGATACTAGGAAATAGCGTAGACATAGTCTTTCCAATACCAGTAGGTGCCTGAGCAAATATGTTTTTACCTTCTTGAATGGTCTTGTACGCTGCTACGGCAAGTTCTCTTTGTCCTTTTCTATATTTAGGAAATGGAAAATCCAAGGTTCTAATTGTCTTATCCCTTATCTCTCCCCATTCAAATGTAAGATTAGCCCATTTAATATATTTATCGATTACATCATAAAAGAACTCTTTTAATTCCATTAGTGAGAAATCCCTGATAAATTTCTTTATCTCTTCAGTCTCTATATGAAAATATGTAAGTTGTATTCCTATATTATCAAGGTGATTTTGAACAGAATAAATAAAGGCATAGCATTTTGCCTGTGCCCAATGTAGTGGATTGTAATCCTCTTCGATAGTTTCCAAATCCCTTGTTGTACTTTTTATTTCATCAATAATAATTTTGTCTTCTAGGGTTAGAACTCCGTCTGCTCTTCCTTCCAACAATATGGTATATTTATCATAATCGATACTATGCTTTAAATAAACCTCTGACCTATATTCGTGACCGTAGGATTTTTGTACCTTTTGATGAGCAAGGGTCCCTTCCAATGCCCTATTCATGGACATAAAGCTATTGTCTATATCTCCAGAACGAAGCACAAATTCTATTAAGTTTCTTACCGATATTTTAATAATGTTTTCCATATAATCATCCCTCTTGATTATATCCTAAAGAATATAAAAAAAACAGAGGACAATAATATCCCCTGTCTAATTAGAATATTTTTCTTATGCTAAACCTGATAAGAATTTACCTATTAGAAATGCTACGATTGCAGTTAGTCCACCTACAATTAGCATTTCAAGTCCTGATTTTATCCAATTTCTTTCTGTAACCTTAACTTTCAACGCACCTAGTACAAATAGAGTAATTCCTGTTAACACGGCTGCTACTATAAAGGATATATTTATCAATCCTGGAATAAATGTTGATGAAACAAATGCAATTAATGGAACAAACCCGAATACTAAAAACGAGAAAAATGTTACAATTGCATTATTGATTGGTGATTCATCTGTTTCAACTATTCCAAGTTCCTCTGCCATCATTACATCAACCCAAGCTTCCTTATTTCGGGCTAAGATATCTACCATGGCTTGTGCATCTTCCTCGGTCATTCCTTTTGCCATATAAAGCTCTTTCATTTCCTTCTTTTCACCTTCTGGATAATGTTCAACTTCCCAGGTTTCTCTTTCTCTTTCAATTTGTTGGTATTCTACTTCTGCTTTAGTGGATAAGTAATCTCCTATTGCCATAGAAAGCCCATCTGCTAATAAATTAGCAAATCCCATAATCAAAACTACTCCCATACTTAATGAGGCTCCTGCAACTCCAGCTACTACCGCAAATGTAGTAATTATTCCATCCAATCCTCCGTAGATTAAACTTCCAATATATTGACCGTGAGAACTATGGGGTTCGTATTTGTGTCTATTATCATGAGCTAATCTAGAAGCTTCTTTGTCTTTGTTAATAAATGCTTCTTTTGCTTTATCTAAATTTCTTGTTAGCATAGCATCGTTTCCTTCCTTTTAATTTTTACATATTTATGATTCCATTAATAATGTATACCCATAATGGCAAAAAAACCACCCTACTTTCACCAGAGTGGTTATAAATATTATTATACCCTGATTCTAATATACTAAATGTTTTATCTTCAAAATTAACTTCAAAGAGAACATCTGGTTAGTACCCTTCTTAAAGACTTAAAAAAATCTCCCCTTAAGATATCAGATTTTTATTTTATCTTTCTACCTTAAGGGGAGCATATTACTACCTTGTCTTTAGTATCAAATATTATTAAGTCAATTACAATCCTAGAGTTTCCTTGACTTATACCCACATGCTATATGCCTAGTACAGTTATCACATATTGCTACACATTCTACATGTGAATCTTTAATACCTCCTACTTCAAAATTATTTGATTTTATTTCCTTTAGTATTTTTACTATCTTTTCATATTCCTCATTTGATGGGGCATGAATTTCTAATGTTAAACTTCCTTGAGCTTCACCTAGTCCTCCTGCACCTATGGGAAAACAGTCAACGTCAGCTAATATTTTAATAGCTTCAACTTCTGTAAACAACTCTCCCTTTAGTGGCATCAAACCAACTGCCATTCCCCAAGATAAAGATTTCCCATTTCTACCAGTTCTTTTTATAATTTCGCCTAAATCACCTGGGATCATCTTTTCTACACCTACAGGAATTATTACTTTAGCACCCTCTGTATACCATGAACTCAAGGATTGCCCCACTGCTCCACCACCTGGACTACCAGCCATTATTGCAGCATTCCCATAATTGTCAAATACATTTGCACCACAGATAATAAGATCCTTGTCTGTAAATCTTGAAACTTCATCTACTATTGTTTCATCTATGTTCGACCACTGACCTTTATAGTAGATAATGGAATGAGCGCCTTCAATAGTATGCTTACTAGATACAGTTCCTCTTGGAGTTATTCTACCACTTATCTTTAGTGGAACTCCTAGTAATTTCTCTGTAATCTTAGATACTGTGGTGCCACCTTTAAAGAGTACCTTGCCATTTTTCATTGTATCAATTAATGTTGGATGGTTTAAAATTCCTAATGCAATTATTTCTTTACCTTCTTCTACGGTTAAGGTCACTTGTACTTTTTTCATTAAACCACTCCCGATTATATTACATTATATTAAGACCTTTCCTTCATCTAATACAAGTTGGTCATCTAAATATAGAGTTGGACTTATTATAATGCCGTCTAAATGACAATCAGCTTTATTATTTCCACCAAATGATGTATTGGTGCCAAAAGCTATATGGACAGTACCATATATTTTTTCATCTTCTAGAATTACCCCTGTAAGCCTTGCAGCAGGATTTGTTCCAATTCCTAACTCTCCTATTGTAGAATTGTTATCATTATCAAATAGTATTTGTAGCTTATGTGCATCCTCTCCTTCAAGATTTATAAGCTTCCCATCTTTCACCTCTATATATAACGGAGATTTTAGTATACCAACCCCCACCATACTGCCATCAATTATCATGCTTCCATTTATGGAATTTTCGATAGGGGCTATATATGCTTCTCCAGAAGGTAGATTACCAGCTTCTCCAGGGTTTTTATATATTCCTGTACTAGGTATCCCTTTTCTATTTTCTAATGACATTTGAAGAGTGTGCCCATCTTTAATAATTTTTGCTGACTTTGCTTTTGATAGAAGCTCAGTAAACTTTAAAGTAAGTTCTTCTACTTTATTATAATCTGCAGTAATTGCACCCTCCTCAAACATTTCTTTCGTAATCCCTGGCATACTTGCCAATCTAGCTCCTGCCTTTACTGCATTAATTTTTGCATTTGTGTGCGTGATTGATGTAGAAGTTGGACATATGATTACATCAAAGTTTTTCATAGTTTCAGCAACAACTTCAGGAGGCTCTTCACCGCTTACACTTCTAGGTTTCATCACCATTAAAACAGCTTCTTTTGAAATTGCTTTTGCTTCTTCATATAAAGCCATCCCAATTTCTTGTTTATTGTCATCTGTTAATATTAATACTGATTCATCTTTTGTTACACCCATACAATCTTCGAGTGCAATTCTGTAACCTGATTTACCACTCACTATAATCACCCCATTATGGATTAAGTATCTCACCTAGTACTCTAGCCACCATTGTCCTGGCAAGTACTACTGGTACTTTTATTCCTTCAAATATTCTATTTTTCATATCTTGATTATAGCCTATGCAATC
Organism: Tissierellaceae bacterium; assembly: GCA_033809995.1. GTDB lineage: Bacteria > Bacillota > Clostridia > Tissierellales > Tissierellaceae > Paratissierella. The sequence continues at coordinate 2,351 of JAPXKQ010000117.1, read as the reverse complement.
TAATACTACAACGTCAAGTCCATCATATTTTTTCAATTCCTCAAGTGCAATAGCTAGTTCATCCTCTTCAGCGTACGGAGATCCATTTACTACTACAACATCCACTCCAGTTTCACTCCACTTCTTTTGACTTTGAAGTACTTGGTCTTTATCTGGTGTAATTACAACTAACTTTCCCTTATCTACCAAGTTAGGAGTAACTCCATGCAAAATCTTTTGTGGATATAATATAGGCTTTGAAGATTTAAAAATATCCGGGAATACACCTGTACAAATAAATAGAATTACATCTGCTCCTTCAGCCTCTAGCTTATCTATACAAGCTTGTAGCCTAGGTAAAATATACCTTTCAGCAAACTTTACGCTTCTACCATCTCTAAGTTTTGATACTAACACATAATCATCTTTTTCGGGTTTAAATTCCAATATTTCCTCATATGTTAGTCCATCTAGAGCTCCAGCTTGAATTACCTCTACATTTTCACCTAAATATGGTAGCATTTCAGGAATAACATCTACCCTTGGTGATTGTCCAATAGTAATAGCTCCTAGCTTTCTTTTCATAATATCCCTCCTATTTTCCTAGGGTTTGAATATGATGCATACTTCCATATAGTTTAGTTAACTTTCCAAATTCAACTTCATCATAGAAATTACAATTTCCTCTTCCAAATGATTTAGCAACCTCAAGTGTAAATCTAGCAGCTTGCTCCAAATCAAATGGATGACTAGCACCTGTAGCACAACCTGGTACAGGAACCTCAGCAGTAATAGCAATTCCTACAACAGGAGCGGTAGTTGCAGTAGATGGCTGAAGTATACTGTTTAAATGGTAAACATCATTTCCATAAGGAGTTATGTCTTGAGTTGTTATAGGAAATACTACTGGCAATTTTCCTGTTGTAATTTGCATAATATCTAGCAAATCATCACTAACTTTTAATATATATCCTTCTTTTACACTAGGAGAAATAGCAAAACCTCTGTGATTTATTACTCTATTACCCTTAGTTGTATCAATTGATAATATTGCATCTAATTCACTATTTACCTCTTCTTTATTAACTGTAGCCATATCTACTGGTGAACCCATAAAAGGTACTGGCTTATGTGGTTGAGTTGGTGCATCAGGACAGATATGTGTAGATATAATAACGTCTCCATCTAAAAAGTCACCTTTATTTTGCATATCAAGTAATTTAGCAGCTACAGCCAAAGCTACTACTGCACCATCAGCATCCGAAACCATTCCTATCATTTCTGGTCTTGCACCTATACCACCTAATCTACCAAGCACTCCAAGTGTAGGAGCATCCATACCCTTAGATTTTCCTTTTAGTCCTGGAATTCTAATTCTAATAAAATCTGTCTTACCTTTATCTCCACTGATAGTCTTTACTTCAACATCCTTTGCACCTAAAGACTCCATATATTCCTTCATTATTTGTCCATTAACTGTTGCAGAATCAATATATTCATACACGTCTAAAACTTGTTTTAATAACATTTTACGCCTCCTATTAAATGTATCTTACTATTTCTTTATTAACTATTGGCTCAATTTCCTTAAGAAGATTTAAATCATGCATACCAGCACCAAGTTTTATATTTTGTTTCTTAGTTGCTATAATTACAATACTCATACCTTTGTGAATTTCTGCAGTTGTAATAGGCATTCCAGATTCTTTGTCAAATGACATAATAAGATCTGGGAATGTGTACAATCTCTTATTTCCTTTTTCAAGTGTCATATACTCGTTCCAAAATGTCATCTCAATACCATCTACAATAACTTTACCTACATCAAAGCCACCCTTTGTAACAAGTTCAAATTCAGAAACCAATCCCTCTACGACTACTTCTCCATTTAAAAACTCTGCTACAGCATTGATAGCTACTTTCGGAGAGTCTTCTAAACCTTCATAAAACTTTTTACCAGTTTCTATAGCATGGCTAACTCCATTAATTGCTCCATTCTCTTTAACATACTTAGCATTTACTACATTTCTAGCAACTGCAACCAAACCTCCAGCATGTACAGCAGCTTGCCTTACTACAGTTGCTGCCTTAAATAAATCCGCACTAATAAAACCTTCAACCCTATTTCCTAACTCTGGATTTCCCCCAGCATAAGCTTGATGAGAAATAAATCCAGTAACATTATTAAGTCCCATACTACCCATTGTTCCAGTTGGATGTGCCCTACCATTACATGGTGCATCTATTAACGGAATATTTAATATAGCCGCTTGTATCCATCCATTAATAGTAGCTGCCCCTCCATTTTCATTGGTAATAATTCCACCTATCTTTAAGCCTGTATTTTCCTGTAAGATTTCAATAGTTCGCAC
>JAPXKQ010000116.1:0-7204 GCA_033809995.1 Tissierellaceae bacterium | reverse complement strand
GGTTCAAGTGGATCTCCAGTATATTTCCGAAATCTTTCAAAGATATATCTAATAGGTGTCTTAATACAAATGTTTAATTATAATAAGACTTTTCCTCTAGATATTGGTTCCAATATTTCTGTTCCTGATTCTCATTCGGATCCAATTCCAATAATACCTGCTCCTTTAGGTAGAGTTGTTCCAGCATATAATATAATCAAATTGTTCCAGAATATAACATAATCAAATTAAAAAGTACATATAAAAAATAAACTAAAAGATATAAATGAAATGCTAAATTCTTTAAATTAAAGGATCTAGCATTTTTATTTTTTAGCATAATTTGTTTTTGTACAAAATATATACGGTTTTATACTTTGTACAAACTATAATATATTATTGACTTTGTACAAAGTATGTGTTATTATTAAAATAGCTAGAAAAACAATAGAACAGAAATAATAAATATAAGGAGGAGATCATATGAACGATTTACAACAATTACAAGAAAGAGTGCAAAGGATGTTAGATGGTGAAAAGAAAAGGCGAGAGGTCGCATTGAAATGGCTTCAAGAAGTAGAAAGTATATTACTAGATAGTGCAATGGATATATGGGGAATGTATGGTGGTGCTAATAATTATTATGACAAGTACACTGTTAATGTAACTAAAATTGACAAAGATGGAAATGAAAGTGATACTAGTATATATTTTAGATATGACTCTTCTAAAGGAGAAACTGAGGGATTTTATGATACGATGGGTAATAATCAATATAACATTGATGGAAAATCGATAGAATATTTATCAGGAAGTGAATTTTGGGGTGATATAAAAACTATTATAAATTGGATCCCATTAGTAGTTAAAGAAATTGATAACAAAGAAGAATCTAGGAATGATTTATTAAGGAAAATCAATATAGAGACAGAAAGGGAATAACGAGAATAGATAAGTTTTAAAATGGGAGATCAGAAATGGTCTCCCTCATACAAAAATATGATAAGATAGAGGAGACAATATTATGCTAAGAATTAAAAGAGATCACTTTAATTATATGGGAAGTACTATGGATTACGAATTAGAAGATAGGACTTTACTACATGAAAGCGAGTGGAACGGAGAATATTACACTGTAAAGAAAAAAGGAAAAGAAGAGGGTTATAAGCCTGTCTTAAAAGGGATAGGAGAGCAATACGAAGATGGAGTATACGACCAATACGAAGTAATAGGATTTGAAAAATTGGTTTTGTTAACTTAACATGAAAAAATGAGATCTGAAAGGCTTTTGGTAGGAATCACTAAGAAAAAAGACAAGTAAAAGAACTAAAAACAAAGTAACATGAAAAAAGAAGAAGAGCAAGCTTTAAAAGTATTAAATTAAAGCAGCACAAATAGTCCTGAGATTACTCAGGACAAAAAGAACCTTGATATTTAAATATTACTCAAACAGTTAATAACCAGAAAAGTCGCTGATTCTCTGAGTATTTTACTCCAGCAACTTGGGCAGGTGTTAAACGATGAAGACTTAAATGTGGGCGAATAAAATTGTAAAAGAAAATGTATGTAGCAATGAGTCTGTTGGCAGATTCAAAAGAATTAAACCCTCTTTTAGATTTCTACCATGCTTTGAACTGTCCATTAAAGGCTTCTATAACATTGTTATTGATTAAGTCATTAAAGTCTTGAACACGAATATGTTTTTCTTCTGAGAAGAATGAGAAGAAGATAGAAGCGGGCTGCTGATAAGCATAATAACGATCAGAAATAACAGCAGAACGAGGAGAACCAAATTTTCTTTTGCAGTTATATAAAAGGCTATAAGCAGATGCTGAGTCACGTGATGGAGAAGGATTAAAGTCAAGGATTAACCTAGTTTCAGCATCAATAGCAAGCCAAAGATAATAGTCTTTACCACAAATTTTGACATAAGTTTCATCAAAGTTCCATTCATCAGAATCAGAAAGATTAACAGCTAGTAAGAGTTCATCCTTATTATTAAAGTAACAAAAAATTAGTAAATATAAAGGAGGTAGTTAAAAATGTTAGATGGTTATATTATTGAAGGAATTAAAAAAACAATAGGTGAAACTGGATATCTGCCTGAAGAAGTAACAGGTATGAGATGCAACCACCAAGACAATGATTATTTTAAAATAATGATGTATGATTGTGATGTTGAATTTGAAAAGAAAATGTATCGAGTCGTACTAGTAGAAAAATGGATATATGACAGTGATGATCTAGAATCCATTGATCATGTTGAAGAGTTATCTTTTGACGCATGGGAATTATAAGAAAAAAGAGGTATTGGTATGAAAAAAATAATCAATGGTAAAATGTATGACACTGAAAAAGCTAAATTAATGGCAGAGTGGGATAATAAAAAGCAAGGATCACTTGAATATGTACATGAGGCTTTGTATCAAAAAAGGACAGGTGAGTTTTTTGTCTATGGCACTGGTGGCCCTAAGAGCCAATATGCTAAGCCTTGTGGTAATGATAGCTGGGATGAAGGCAATAGAATAATGCCTTTGACCTATGATGGAGCAAGACAATGGGCAAAAGAACATCTTACAGAAGATGAGTGTATAGAGATATTCCCAGAAGTTTTCAATCATGATATAAAACAATCTTTGCATATAGTAGTGAAAGTTGAAACATATGAAAAGTTAAAACGGATGGCTAGTGAACAAGAATTGCCCATAGGAAAAATAATTGATAACCTCGTAAATTAAGAATTCATTAAGGGAAGGTGGGATAATATGACAAACCAAAATGCAAAAAGATTTGTAGAACTTATCAACGACAATTATGATAAACTTATTAAGGAAGGAATGGAATGTTATGCAGATAGCTATACTATCCAAGACGATCGTTGGCATATGGTATTAGTATTATTTAAATACAATTTTTTATGATAGAAAACAGTAGGGGGAAGTATTATGTGTGTAAATGACTTAAAAGATATTCACTATTTATTTGAATATCAACCACATGAGGGACGATATGGAAAATTTGATTCTAATATCTTGTTATGTGCATTTAAAATTCTAGACATTTATATGGCATTATGCAATGCAAGGTTTAATTTATCTTCTTTTGAAAATGATAATTTTGGGCCATTAGTTGAGCATACTCCAACGGGCATCCAATATATGAAACACAACCTATATCAAAATGCCCTTTTCTTTTATAATATTGCAATAGATTTAACGTGGCAATTAGGTTGGCTATTTATATATGGTTCAACTAATAACTTAATGCCTACACCTGAACTGCATGAGGATTTAGTTAAAAAATGTACTTATAATAACTTAATTGCTGCATTAGAGAAAAATAATCGCTCAGATTTAATTACTATTTATAAGAATTTTTATAAATATATGACACAGACAAATATACGAAAAAATTATAACTACTTAAAGCATAGAGGAAATTTTTACTACGATGGACTTGGAAACCAACATTCAAAATCAATGGTTGCTATTAGAATTAATGGAAAAGATTATCAATATCCTGTGCTAAAACGCAAAAAAATAAATTTAGAAGAGGTCTGTAGTGAGTTTGTATCATTTGATAAAAATTTACTTTCTTATATTGACCAATTAATAAATATAATAATTCCTTCTGACTATTTAGCTATCCACAATGATCCAATCAGTGGAACATATAGATATATGTCTGAATATAAGGATCAATTAATTAGTTATTATGAACAGTGTGATATATATAAACAGCGTATTAAACAGGTAGTGAAAGATTTAATGAATGAACTATGTAATTATATTGATTCAACTAAGAAAAAGTAATATAGCTTGTACATATATTTGTTAACTGCAAAATGAGGAATGAATAATCTTGTTTATCCATTCCTCATTTTTTAGCACTTATCATTTGTTTTATAAAGAGAGGCTTTCCGAATACTCAACATAAAAAAATCATACTATTGAACAAGTTTTTTATATAGCATTGAAACAGCAATAGTTATATGTTATATTAAAATAAAGAATAATAATTATTATATAATAATTTTTCGCGAAACGGTAATTTAGCGAAAAGTATGCCTATTAAGTACTATTGGTTACTTCTTAAATGCTTATATACTTCTTTTGCGATTTCCTCCATTACAGAATTATAAAATCCTTTATCCTCAAATAACTTAGTAAATGCTCCCATAGATTCCATATAGCATTCTTGAGCGACCTTTTTAAAAACATCAGGGAAGATGCTTTGTTCAAACACCTCAGAATCATTGCTCTTTGCATATTTTTCAAGTCTTTTATTATCTTTTACAGCCTTCTGATAGATAGTTCTTACTATTACTCTGTCCCCTTCGTTGAAAATACCTTTAACTCTTTCATTTATCTTATTTAAAATTTCATCTAAGAGAGCATCTGTATCCTCTGGCTTTCCACCAGTAGTTATGGTCTTTAGATTCTTCAATGTTTCATCTTCAACGGTAGGATTAAGAGATATATCTCCTTTAAAAGTCTGCTCAAGTTTATAGTATTCAAGTTTTAGCTTATCTTCTAAGTCAATGCTTGTCGCTGACACTCTCGGCAACAATTTTTCAAGATAAGCTGTAAATACATATTCTTTGTGAAGGTCTTTATCATACATTCTCGTTATCTGAATGATATATGAGTACCATTTATTGAAGTTTCTTATAGTTTTCTTAAACCCAAATCTATCTTCTTCACTAAGATTAGTGTATCTATCAACGATTGGCTTTAGCAAGCTTGTCATCTTTCCTAAATCCGTTGCAGTTTGAGTGCCTTTCTTATAATAAATCTTAATGAATTTTTCTATGTCATCAGTGTTATATAACCTATAGTTCCTAAGAGCTGTCTTTGTATTATAAATTAGGTTAACATTTATCTCCTCATCAAGGATAGTTCCTTCATAATAAGGCTTAAATGCTTCTTCAATCTCTTCTTTTGTATTAACAAAATCCAATATGAAGGTATCTTCTTTTCCAGGATATATTCTGTTAAGCCTTGAAAGAGTTTGTACTGCCTTTACTCCTTTTAATTTCTTATCTACAAACATTGAGTGAAGAAGTGGTTCATCAAAACCTGTCTGATACTTTTCAGCAACTATCAGCATATTAAAATCATCTGAGTTAAATTCTGCTGGAAGTTGTTTTTCCTTAATGATTGTCCCATCTTCTCTCTTATTTAAACCTTCTTCTGTATAATCGACATCACCATCTTTAATTACACCAGAAAAAGCAATTAAAATATCTACATCATCATAACCTTTTCTCTCAAGATATCGCTTGAATTCGTGGTAATACCTTACAGCATGAAGTCTTGAAGCTGTTACTACCATTGCCTTTGCCCTACCACCTATTTTATTCTTAGTAATTTCTCTAAATTGCTCGACTATAATAGCTGTCTTTTGTTGTAGGTTATGTGGATGAAGGGATGCATACCTTTTTATGGTTTTAACTGCTTTCGATGTTGGTACTTCTGGATTATCGGCAGTATTCTTAGCAATCTTATAGCAGGTCTTATATGTCATATAATTCTTTAATACATCCATGATGAAGCCTTCCTCTATTGCCTGTCTCATACTGTAGATGTGATGGGCTGTAAATGTTCCATCAGTTTGTCTTAAACCAAATAGTTCTAATGTCTTTTCCTTTGGAGTTGCAGTAAAGGCGAAGAATGAAAGGTTGTTATGTTTACCATGTTTTAGCAATTCTTTTACTAATTTGTCTTCGTTATCTTCAACTTCTTCCTCTGCTTTTCCCTCAATCTCTGCAAATTCTCTTAATGCTTCTTCTGTATCAGCAAGAGCTGACTTAACTGCCTTTGCACTACTACCACTTTGGCTTTGATGAGCTTCATCTATGATAATAGCAAATCTCTTTCCTTTTACTTCATCTACATCCTGATAGATTACTGGGAACTTTTGAAGAGTTGTAACTATTATCTTCTTACCATCGTTGATAGCATTTAATAGGTCTTTAGAAGTCTTTCCTTCACCTATTGTTTCTACAACCCCTATAGTATGGTCAAATCCAGAGATTGTATCTTGTAATTGACTATCAAGAACCTTTCTATCGGAGATAACTAATACAGAGGTGAATATAGGTCTATTGTCTTTATCGTGTATATTAGCCAATCCATATGCTAACCAAGCGATAGAATTACTCTTACCTGAACCAGCACTATGTTGAACCAAATAGCTATATCCACTACCATTAACCTTAACATCAGCCAATAGCTTTGTTACAACATCTAATTGGTGAAACCTTGGAAATATTAGCTTTTCAGATACTTTCCTTACTTCTTTTCCATCTTTAATAGTAATCTTAGTCTCTCTATCTAAATGCATATATCTCTGAATAATATCCATTAGAACATCCTTAGTTAATACTCTCTCCCATAGATAAGAGGTAGCATATCCATCAGGATTTTCTGGGTTTCCTGCTCCACCTACATTACCTGCCCCATTTGAACCTTGATTAAATGGTAAAAAGAATGTATTCTTACCCTTTAGTTGAGTAGTCATCTCAACCTCAAATAAGTCTACTGCAAAGTATACAAGAAATCTTCTGTTAAATTGAAAGCAATTCTCTCTTGGATTTCTATTGTACATAAACTGCATCTTTGCATTATCAACAGATTGTCCAGTTATCTGGTTCTTAAGCTCAATAGCAACTATAGGAATACCATTTAAAGAGAGTACCATATCTATTGAATTTTCATTCTCTGTAGAGTACTTAAATTGCCTTGTACAGGTTAATATATTCTTCTCATATCTTTCTATTACATCAGGGTTTAAACTCGTCTCAGGTCGAAAATAAGCTACCCTAAGCTTAACTCCTCTATCGTTTATCCCATACCTTAATACATATAAAAGCCCATTAGCTTCTACTTCTTCATTAAATCTCTTATAAAGTTTCTTTTCAGCTTCTTCTTTGTAGTTTCTTAAATACCTATCCCATTCTTTTGGTTGAGTTGACTTAATAAACTCAATTAGTTTTTTCATATCAATTGCTTTATCTCTATCGTAAGTTGCTAAATCTCCCTTAGTATATCCCCCAAATGTTAAAAGATAATCTTCAATATCTTCTTCAAATCGTTTCTCTTTGTATTCCAAGTTATATAACCTCCTCGTATAATAAAGTCATAGTTTAAAAACTATATTTTCTTTTCTATCTCATAAGTCTTATGAGATAATATTTGTACAGATAGAGGTCGTAGTTCACCTC